>CAMLSA010000024.1 GCA_946482655.1 uncultured Sphingomonas sp.
ACACGCTGTCGCTGCTGCTGGCCCACTTCCTGCTCGGCTTCGTGGCGATCAGGATGCTGCTGCATCCCGATCTGAACGAGGAGCCGGTGCGCTCGGGACGGCACTTCAAGCAGATCCTGCCCAAGAAGCAGCAACCGCCCAGGCGCGCGGGCGTCGAGACCGGCGAAAGCAGGCCAGGCTCTTCGCGTGCGTGATCTTTTCCTGATCGGCTTTCTGGTCGCGATGCTGTTGATCGGCTTTCGCAGGCCTTTTTTGTTCCTGTGCGCCTATGTTTATGTCGATATCGTCTCTCCGCAGCGGCTTTCCTATTATCTGCTGAGCTCGATCCCGATATCGCTTATCGTTTTCACTGCCTGCTTCGTCGGCTGGGCCATCAACGACGACAAGTCCCTGAGCAAGCCGACCCCCCGCCAGCTCATGCTGATCATGCTGCTGCTCCTGTGCGGTTTCACGACCCTGACAGCCGACTTTCCTGACGCCGCACTCGAAAAATGGGACTGGGTATGGAAGGCGATGGTGTTCGCCATCTTCATGCCGGTGACGCTCTACACGCGGGTCCGTATCGAGGGCATCCTGCTGTTCATGCTGCTGTCGATGTCGTCGATCGCGGTAGTGGGCGGCGCCAAGACGCTCGCGGGCGGCGGCGGCTACGGCACGCTCAACCTGATGGTCGCCAACAACAGCGGCATGTACGAGAGCAGCACGATCTCGACCTTCGCGATCTGCTCGATTCCGCTGATCCTCTACATGGCGAAATATTCGACCATTATCACCCCTTCGATCTTCTCGCGCCTCTACTGGTATGCCTTGGCCTTCGCCTGCCTCTTGATCCCGATCGGCACCCAGACGCGCACCGGCCTGCTATGCATCGTGCTGATGGCGGTGCTCGAATTGCGCGCCGCGAAACGTCGAATGCTCTACCTCGCGCTGATGGCGGGCATCGTCCTCGGCGGCATTCCGTTCCTGCCGAAAAGCTATACCGAGCGGATGGACACAATTCAGGGCTATCAGGCCGACGCCTCCGCCTCGACCCGGGTTGCAGTGTGGAAATGGACCATTGATTATGCCAAACAAAATCCTTTGGGCGGCGGCTTCAATGCCTTTCTCGGCAACCAGCTCGAAGTCGACATGAGCTACAAGACCGCCGATGGGACGACGGTCAAGGTCGTCGGCTACGATGCTGGTCGTGCGTTCCACAACGCCTATTTCGAGATGCTCGGCGAGCAGGGCTATCCGGGCCTCGCTCTGTTCCTGCTAATCCACCTGGTCGGCATATTCCGGATGGAGATCATCCGACGAACCTACAGGAAGCATGAGGGCGAACATGCTTGGGTCGCGCCGCTGGCTGCGGCGCTCCAGCACGGGCATCTCGTTTACATGCTCGGCTGTTCGTTCGTCGGTATAGCCTTCCAGCCGTTCATCTATTTCATGATCGCGGTCGAGATAGGCTTCGATCGCTATGTCCAGACCTATATCAAGAAACGCGCCTGGAATCCGTTCCGCAAGCGCAGGCGCGATGCCGAGACGGAAACCGAGCCTGAGCCGGAAGCCGGACCCGAGCCGCCGGCGTCCGAGCCCACGACGGGGGATCGCAGGCGGACCCAACCGCGTTGGGGCACCGTAACCGGCAAATGATGGGTGTTTGAGATGAGCAAGTCAGGCAACGTCGCCACCGACGGCGACGGCAGTAGCGGAGCGCTGGTTCGATCGACCGACGATCTCCGCCAGTTGTGGGAACAGACGCAGGCGTGGATCGCGAGCCATTATCTCGACATAGCAATCGCCCTCTCGGTCGGTGTACTGATTGTTGCGCTTCTCTACGGCGTCAGGATCCTCGGCACGCGGCTGTGCGGGCGCGAACATCTGGGCCACTGGTCGCGGATCATCGGTCGCGCGATCGCTCGCACCAACCTGTTCTTTATCGTGACGCTCGCGGCCCGGATCGTCAGCGGTTACGCCGCCCCGCCAGCGATGGTCGCCGACACGGTGCGCTTCCTGTTCATCGTCGCGACTGCGATTCAGGCCGCCCTGTGGGTCCGCGAGATCGTGATCGGGATCGTCGAGCATCGCGCCGGCGAGGCTGAGGGCAGCGCATCCACGCTGAACTCGGCGATCGGCATCATCCGCCTGCTGGTGACCGTGGTCTGCTTCATCGTGGCGACCTTGCTCATCCTCGACAATGTCGGGGTCAATATCACCGGTCTCGTCGCGAGTCTGGGTATTGGCGGCATCGCCATCGGTCTCGCCGCGCAGGGTATTTTCTCCGATCTGTTCGCCTCGCTCGCGATCATTTTCGACAAGCCGTTCCGCCGCGGTGACACCGTCAAATGGGATCAGACCACCGGCACCGTCGAGGCGATCGGCCTAAAGACGACGCGGGTGCGCTCCGTGACCGGCGAGGAGGTGGTGATCTCCAATACCAATCTCCTCAACAAGGAATTGCACAATCTCGCCAACACGATGCGGCGGCGCGCGACCCTGATGCTCCAGGTCATCTACCAGACGCCGCCCGAGGTCTGCCGCAGGATTCCCGATATTGTGAAGGAGATCGTCGTCAAGCAGGACAAGAGCGCCTTCCTGCACTGCGCCTTGGTCAATTTCGGAACTTCGAGTCTCGACTACGAGCTTCTGTTCGACGTGATCGACGAGGACGGCGAAGTGTTCAACCGCATCCGTCACGAGATCTGCATTACCATCCTCGAAACCTTCGCGCGCCAGGGGATCGAGTTCGCCTATCCCACGCAAACCACGTTCACGGCGGCACCGAACGGTAAGATGATCATGCCCTATCCGGCGGAGATGGAAGTGGAGACCGATCATAGGGCGGAAAATGGCGGCCATGCCGCTATCATCTTCCATCAAGATAGGCCCAAACCTGCCTGATCCGGACGGTACGCGCGATCGATCGGCGATGTCTAATTCGACGCCGGCCAAGCCGCGCTCGTTAACGACCGAGCTCGGCGCCGATCGGCGCCGGCACCGTGTTAGGCTGCGTCGGCGGCCCGCGCGCCATACAAGAAGTTGGCGCGTGTAAACAACTCGGAGATCTGCCCCACGGTCAGACAGACCCTTTCCGTCCGGCCATCCTCGAGCGCCTCGGTCAGCACGAACATCCCATCGCCCATATGGTCGGCACTGATGGCAGGCGCGTCGGGATCAAAATGATCGACCAGGCTGAAGCTCATTTCCGTCATATTTCTCACCCCCGATAAACTGCGGTCGTCCCCCGTTTGCGCTCCATGGCATAAGCAACATATGCATGTTTGAGAATAGGCCAAAGAGAATAGTCGCTCGATCGTACCGCAGTTATTCAAAACGCTTCTGTCACGATTTATTTTTGTATTTGCTGATTAGCTGGGGTTATGATCGCAGTAGGTTAATTTTTCGCCTTTGTTCGAGCACAGATGCGAAACGGCTTCTCGACCGGAACGTGCAATGATTCGGTTAGCGGCAGAAGCTCCAGCCGCCTCGTCCGGCCTGGTCGAGGTGCAGATGGTCGCGGTGCGCAACGTTGTAATCGGGTGACAAAACCGTTGAAAACGCCCGGCAGGCGCCGTCGCGAACATCCCGCAGAAATGCCGCTTCGGGTCCGTCTCCGGTCCAGTGACTTGCCACGCCGATCCTGCGCCCGTCAGCCAGCCGAAAGGCCGCTATGTCGATCGCGTTGGCATGGGCATGCTCGCTCAATCCGCCTTCCCGTCCACCGCGCACCGTCCGGCAGGCGTAGCTCCCATAGGTCTCGATCCGCCTTACCGGCACCCCGAAGCGCGTGAGCGCGGCCGGTTCGACAATCTGTTTCTCCCACAGGAAAAGCCCGATCGCGACCGGGCAGGCGATCTCCGCCCGTGGTTTGTACGCGAAGGCGGACGATGATTCTAGTCGCACGGCATCGGCATAGCCGCACGCGCCCATGCCACGCTGAGGCGGCAGCACGGCGAATTCCTCTCCCCCGGCATCGAGCAATGCCCGGCATTTGTCGAAGTCGTCGCGCAAGGCCGAGATCTTGTAATTGGTGAAGCGGCCGATCGGATCAGCCAAGGACAAGGGTGTCCAGGGCACATCCTGCGGATGCTCCCTGCCCCAGCTGTAGAGTCCGAGCGCCACGGCCGCCAACAGAACGAGCGTGAACAGTCGTGGACCGATTGATGCGAAGCGCATTCCGCCTATACGCTTCAGCCGACGCGCCGTTTCCCTTCAGCGCCGTGCCCTGCCGGCGACCGACGACCAACCCGCGACCGCGATCAGGAAGACGAGATCGGCGGTCATGATCCCGACAGCGAGGGATTCTGTCGCACGGGCCGCCGCGTTGCCGATGATGGCCAACAGGCCGGTAACGACCACGGCGCCAGAAAGCCGCCCGAACAGCCGGGATGAGCCAGTCCGCGCGGGAAGTAGGAGGGAACTGGTCGCGGTGGTTCGGACCCGAAAAACCGGTGCTGTCGAGGGCGGCACATCCGCTTGCATTAACGCCATCGCCTGTCTCCAACTTCCGGACCGCGATGATCGCAATCCCCTGGCACCCACATAGGAATGTCGAATACGATCGTTACTCTCGGCCCAGTAACAGCGGTCACATTTGGTGACGATTCGCGCAGTGATCCCGCTCACAGTGGGAACGGAATCTCGGCAGAGAAATTTAGAGGCGTTATTTTGCGCCGGGCTCTCGCGCGGCCGAGGCGATCAGGCTGGTCCGATTCCTTCCACGGCGATCAATGTCTTGCCGAACATAACCCCATCGATCTTGACACGGTGGTCGATCAGATGGTGGGGGATCCGGTCCATCTCGAGCCAATATTCGCGTCCGTCTTCGCACTGCAACGCGAAACAATTGCTCTTGGCGACAAGCCGCCCGGTTTGGCGGCATTTCCAATCATTGGGTGAAACATCAGGCATTTCACTGGCTCCCTATCGGTTTGGAAGCATCCCTCCTGCGCGCGTAGATTAGCCGAATTGCTGCAATGCGCAATAATACTGTGATGAATTCACCGCGATTTCAGTCCGCTTCGAACGTTGCAACCCATCCCCCATCGGCACTACTGTTCGCAATCGCGTAAACGCGCGCAAGCGCCGGTGAGTGGATGGCCTGAATGATGCCCGCTAACCCGAATCACAGCGTCGTGAGTGCGCCCACCCAAGTGATCGTCTGCGACGATCGGCTGATGGGCTATTTCGGAACGTTGCTCGACGAGCATGCGCCACCCGCTTTCTGGGAAGCCGCCGATCCGATGGCGCGACTCCGCGAGATCGGCCGCGAGTCCCGTGTACTCATCACGTACGGCGGCAATCCCGGCCTGCCAGAATTGATTGAGGCACTGCCCAATCTCGGCTGTCTGCTGGCGGCGGGCGCCGGCTACGAGGGCATCGACTTCGACATGCTGAAGGCACGCGGCATCATGTGCGCCAATTGCGGACCGGCCAACAGCGAAGAGGTGGCGGATCTCGCCCTGGGCCTCGCCATCGCCGCACGGCGGGAAATCATCCAGGGCGATCAAGTGGTCCGCGGCGGTCAGTGGGGCTTGAGCGGCATGACGAGAAGCTTCTGCGTGATGCGCGCGGGCATCGTCGGTTATGGCCATATCGGCAAGGCGATTGCTCGACGGCTCGACGGATTCGGCATCCAGAGCGCGTGGTGGTCGCCACGCCCGCGGCCCGGAGAGAGCCGTCCGCGCGCGAAAAGTCTGCTTGCGCTCGCGAGGGAAAGCGATCTGCTCATGATCGCCTGCCCTGGGGGTGACGATACCCGGAAGTTGATCAATCGCGAGATCATCGAGGCGGTGGGCCCGAACGGTCTCATCGTCACCATCGCACGCGGATCGGTCATTGACGAGGATGAGCTGATCGCGGCGCTTAAGGACGGCCGCCTCGGCGCGGCGGGCCTCGACGTATTCGAGATCGAGCCCACCCCGCCGGCGCGTTGGACCGATGTTCCCAATGTCGTTCTGAGCCCGCATTGCGGCGGCCTCACCGACGAGGCGAGGCTCCGAACGATCGCGGTCACGCAGGAGAATATCCGCCGTTTCCTAGCCGGCGAGGACCTCCTTCACCGGCTGGTGTGAAGATAATCGCGGCCGGGCTACCTAGGCGATGCCGGCAATCAGAGGGCGCCTAATCGATCGGGCGTCCGCTGTCTCAAGCCGCCCATTCCAGCGGATAGGACTCGGGAACACCGCCCGCCATCTTCATGGGTCCGATTGGACGTAGATCGGATAAGCGCAGGCATTGCCGCACGATCTCGGGCACCATCACTCGTGCGACGGGCCTGCCCAGGCACTCGTGGAGCCCATAGCCGAAGGTGAAGTTATCAGCCTGGCTGCGTGCGGGATCGAAGCGTTGCGGATCGGGGAAGACCGACGAATCGAACATCGCGCTGTGGGTGACCGCCAAGACCGTCGTATCGGGCTTCACGACATGGGCGAAGGTGGTCCCGCCAGCCAGTTCGGTCGGGCGATGGCAGGTGCGGAAAAAATAGGGGAAGGCCGGCCGGAATCGCAGCGCCTCCATGACGAAGCCGTCGAATAGCCTGGGATCAGCTGCCAGCGCGGCCTTGCGCGCCGCCGCAAGCATGTCCGGCCGCGCGAACAGCTCGGCCAGCGTGTTGTTGACAGTGTGCGACGTTGTCTCGACCGCGCCGATCAGCAGCCCACCGGCATTGAACAGCACTTTCTTGAGCGGGAATTTGATCCCGTCGGAGAAGCTGAGCCGAAGCAGGCGTGAAACCGAATTGTCTCCGCCCATGCCGAGCTTCACGGCGATCGACCGCTTGGCGACCAGCCGCCCGATATAGAGCGCGAGCATGATATTGGCGCGCTTGCGCTGTTTGACGATGTTTTCGGGATCTTCGACGAACGGCGCGTCGAACGGTTGATTGTGGAAGGCATCCTGCTGGTTCCAATAGGACCATTCGATCAGATCCTTGGGATCACGATCGTCCAGCCCGAAGAATTTCTGCACCAAGGCCACGGGAACGGTTCGCGTGAGTTGCTGCGGTGCGTCGATCTTGCCCTTGGCATCACGCAGGATTCGCGCCGCGGTCTCTCCGACAAAGGCGCGCATGTCGGGCACCTGCTCATAATCGATGATCGATCGCATCACCGACTTGTCGCGCCAGTGATCGGCAGTATCGTCCTGAGCCATGAAATAGTCGCCCTGCTTGGGCACATAAAGATCGACACCGAAGTCGTCGTGCCGCCGCAATATCGTGGCGCAGTCGGCGAAGCGGAACGCCATCGTCAGCTCGGGCAGTTCGAGCAATGGCCGCCGTTCGCGCATCTCGGCGAAGAACGGCAGCGACTCGTTCAGCATGAAGTCTCTGGCGAGCGCCCATTTATGGGTCGGAGCGGCGGCATCGATCCGTTCGAGATATGATGTCATATCGCTTTACCTTTCGCGGGGGCGATCATACGGCCCGAAGACCGGTGCTCATGCAGGGATGTCCGGCACATCGAATGTCGCGATGTATCGGCTGTTGTCCATCAGCGGCAGGACGAGTTCCAACTTGTTCCGGGCATATTTGAAATTGGCCTTGTCCTCGGGAGAAAGCGCGAAGGGATCGTTCGGATTGTTCGTCACATCGACATAGAGCCGCAGCCGTTCAAGCAGATAGCTCAGCCCTGCACGGAACCACGGCGCACGCCCCTTCACCATGCGGCGGAGCAGTTCGACGGCCTCGTCATGGCGTCCCATCCTGCCGAGCAATTCCACCCGCAACGCTTCCACGTCCGGCAATCCGGGCTCAAGCCGATCGAGCTGCGTCAGCCAGTCCTCGACGCTGTCGAGGGCATTGTTCCGCAAAAGGATGTAGCTGCCCGTTATCCCACCCATGATGGAGAGTGGCGCCTCGCCTGCCCCGCGCTCGATCCGCTTCACCATCTCGGTCGCGACCGTCATCATGTTGGTCAATATGCCGGCCTCGACGAAGCTGAGCAGCGTATTCACCTCATCCGAAAAAGTCCGGAAGCAGACCTCCGGGGTCCCGGTGGAGCGCTCTAGCTTCGCCATGATCCGGCGCGATGGCTCGCCGTCGGCGGGGGCGAGATCATAGGGGACAATGATATACCGGGTTACCGGCCCGCGATCGCTCGAAGCGGAAAAGACCAGAAGCTGATCGTTCTTGTTCGAGCCTTCCAGCACAAGCGGGTCGCTGGTCGACAGCATCACCGGTACGTCGGGATTGATTCGCACCTTATGGTCGTCGCCATCCCAGATGTTGAACCAGTTCCCCCTCCACGTGGCGCCTTGAAGAGTGGATACCGAAGCCGTTGCGACAGCGGCTGGCGGAACCGGTACCGAGCTTGCCGGTGCCGGCGTGACCGAGACATCCATCTGCTGACCTGATTCGGCAGCGCATAGGCCCGCGGTGCATCGCTCCCCGCTACCGCCTGAGACCGCGATAGCATCCTGCACGCCGATTTCGCGCCCATCGGGCAACAGCACGGTGGCGAAATAGTGTCCGGCCGGTACGGGGATGGGCAAACCGGTCACGCCCTGGGCAACGACATCGCCGTTTCTATCCCGAATATGCACCGGCAACAGGCCGCGCGCGGGCGCGTCCACGGGCGCTTCGCACGTAATCGATCCCAACTGGGTCACGCCGCCACGCCCAGATCGAAGGTCCATGGCATTTTGGACTGAATCGAAATGTACACGATGTCGGAGCGGTTACGCGCGAATTTCTCCGACGCGGGACTGATGGCGATCTGGTACATACCCGCCGTGACCTCGATGGAATAGGGACCGGCGGTCGCGCATGGTGCGATCTGCTGGGTCAAGCCGGTGTTCAGCTCGTTGAGAACCATCGCCGCCACGGGTTCGTGCAGCGGGTCGGGACGCAGCGCGATCGCGATCGGCAGCTTCGGCGGATCGCGCCGGAAGCACAGCACCGGCTCGGCGACAAGGCCGGTCAATTCGACCCGGCTGTCGAACATCGCGTTGGCTGTTTCGATCCCCACCTTGAGCGATGGCGGCGTCACCGGCCAGACATTGCCGTCGATGCCGTCCACCGGACGCTTGTCGAACGAGCCATTGTCCATTGCCCAGAGCAGGGCGCTGCCGAAATAGGTTGGCTTCAGCGCCGGGCCGGCGGCAAGGCCTCCACTGGTGGTAGCGAAGAAGATCGGCGCCTTGCGGTCGTCATAGCTGCCGAGCTCGGCGTCGAAGATTTTTGGGGTTTCGGTGGTGTCCAGCGTGTCGAGCGCGTCCGGCTTCTCCCGGCACGCATCGATGAAGTAGAATTGCTCGCGGCCAATATTGGGGAATTTCAGGCTTGGCACCATGCCGTTGCGCACGTTGCTGAGACGGAAGGCGTTGAACAGCTTGGGCTCGTCCTCGAGAAAGTCCGCGGCGAGCAGGATCGATTCCTCGAGCGTGCGGCGGATGCCGTGACCGCAGAAATAGAAAAAGGCCTGGGCCTCCTTCGCCGTCGCGACATCCTCGCGCCACGCACGCAAGGCCTTGGCGATCTCGGACCGGGTAGCGGGGCAGCCGCCAATTGTTGCGAGATCCGGCTCCGCCGCGAGTTCCTCGGGCGCCGGCGAATGCAGCAACCGGATCGTGCCGAGCGGCCTCGCGAGGCGTTGCTCAGCATCGAGTTCCTGCAGCTTGCGCGCGACTGCCGCCACCGTGATCGAAGACGAGCTGAGCTTCTTGAGCGCCGCCAGCCCTTCGCCGGGAATATCGTCGGCAGGAGGCAGGTGGATATAGTCGCTGACGCCGATCAGGATGGCGTGCACCGCCCCTTTGCCAGCCAGCCCAGCGCGCCGATCGAGAATCAGCGCCTCAGGCACGGGCCGGCGCAGCCGCGGCCGCCGGAAGCGGCGCGGGCATGCCCTCGCTGGCATAGAGCGCCTCGACCGAGGCGATGTCGCCGGGACTCAGCGCGGTCCGCTGGCCCATCACGACACCCGGCGGAAGCGGCTTGAGTGGTACGATCGTAGTCGATTTGGGGGTCACCGCGAAGGCATTGGCCGGATAATGCATGATCGAGCCATAATCATAGGTGTCCAAGTCGATGGTCTTGGCGATCTGGGTCTTGAAGTTGAAGATCTTGTCGGGCGAGACATTGTCGGTCTCGATCCTGACCCATTGATCGCGGTCTGTCCGGCACTGCTCGTGCCATAGACCAACGGTGTGGCCGAGCTCGTGGATGATATTGCCAACGGTGCAGAAGTCCCCGAGCATCAACGTCTGACAGCCGCCCTGCCGGCCGACCAGCGAGGCGCAGCCGCGATTGTCCCGGACGATGCGGACATAATCCTTCTGGTTCCTATATTCGACGAAGCGGATCGAGGTGTGCTCGTTCCAGTGGGCCACCGCGTCAAAAATGCGTTGCGTATCGGGCACGTCGGCCGCGATTTCATAGGGGATCGTCCGGTTCTTCCACCGATATTGCGCGCCGGTAATGCCTGCGCCGCGGGTCTCGGTCGACGAATCGGTCAGCAGCATCGGCATCGAGGCGATCTTCTGCTCGATCTTCTGCGCATTCTTCTCCACGGTGGCGGTGTCACCAAGGATGATGCAGCCCTCGAAGATCGCCAAGCCATCGGCATCGGCATATTCGATGGAGACCCAGGGGCTGCCATAGGGCTTCACATAACCGCGCTTGACCTCTTTTCCTTCAATGAAGCCGTTATCGCACATAGCCTGTCACCCTTCGTATCTGACTACGCCGTGGGCGCGCCGGGTTCATCGAAACTATAGGCGGGCTGGACCGCCTCGCCCGGGATTCTTTCATTCTGGGCCAGCGCCTTGCGGCGCCCATCGAGAAAATAGTCGACGCCGAAGTTCTTCGACGTGACGACCATCACGACCAGGACGAAAAAATAGGAAAAAAAGCCGATGGCCAGCCCGATACCATAGGCGCCGAACAAGGTGCCGTCGCGTGAGAAGAGTGCGGTCACCGCCGCGCCACCGATCGCACCGATCACCGTGGTGACGTCCGTGAACGAGGCTTCGCTCCGCCGGTAGCGGTTCACGAAATATAGAAACCAGCCGATGACCAGCCCGAAGCTGAGAGCCCCCCATTCGTTCATCGTCATAATGATAGGCCCCGCGCGCCCTGCCGAATGAAAAGAAGGAAGGCGAGGTGACCGAGGCCGCCAGCGGCGGCGGCGGCGACCAGAAGCAGCGGATGCTGCGATACCTCGATCAGCACGAGCAGGACGAGCACTGCCAGCCACAGCATCCGGACCAGCAGCACCGATGGTCGTCGCCATCCCTTGGCGAAGCACGCCGCCCAGCCAACAACACAGCCGAAAGCGGCAGAACCAATCATTGCCATGTTGCCCTCGTCAAGCGAACGGGCCCACAAAGTGGAAAAGCCCGCAGTGGTCTTAAAGCATGCTAAGACATGCTTATCGAATATTGCATTCGACCCCCGCCGACATTTGGTTGTCCGTCGTCCCGGCGGTGTTGTCAAGTTCCTACACGATGACTTGTCGACACTCCCGGTTTCTGCCAAGTTGCTGAGGGGGGACATTTTGGCAGCGCTCCGGCGCTGTTGGGGGATCTGCCCATGATCAAGAACGGATATCGCGTCGCTGCGGGCCTTGTCCTCGCCGTCTCCGCCACCGCGCTCCTGAACGGCTGCATCAGCAAGACGAAGGAGCACCTGTCCCAGGGATGGTCTCAGGCCGATCGCGAGGGTTGGTACTGGGCCAGCCAGGGTTCGCGGCTGATGCCCTATGCCTGGTTCAACGCGCTCGAGCAGCCGGGATCCACCGCACCTTTTGCGGACCCGGCCTATCTCACAGGCTTCGGTTACATTCGGGGCCCCCAAGGGCGTGAGAACCAGCTGCCGATCGGCTTCGCGATCGATCGACAGGCAGACGAGGGCCTGCCGCGCACCGGCCTGCGCTGGTATGCCGGCCAGTCGGGTACCAAGGCCGGAGCCGAACCTTGGCTGGGGTTCAACTGCTCGGCCTGCCACACCGCCGAGCTCAACTATAAGGGCCAGGCCATCCGGGTGGACGGCGGCCCGGGACTCGGCGATTTCGACGCGCTGATCAAGGCCTTCGATACCGCGCTGATCGAAACCCGCGACACACCGGCTAAATGGGCGCGCTTTGTCGCCAAGGTACTGCCGGGCGACAAGGACACGCCCGGCAACCGGGCGATGCTGAAGCAGGCCGTCTCGGCATTGATCGCCTGGCAGCAGAGCGCCACCGCGCTGAACGAACCTCCCCTACCCGAAGGCCAGAAGCCGATCCGCGCCGGCTTCGCCCGCGTCGACGCCTTCGGTCATATCTATAACAAGATCGTCCTGTTCACAGGCGCCGACGATCCGATCGTCAACCCGGCCGACGCGCCGGTCAGCTATCCGTTCCTATGGGACATCCACCGCCAGAAGAAGGTGCAGTGGAACGGGGCCGCACAGAATCAGAGGCTCAAACTCGGCAACGGAAATTACCTCGACTATGGAGCGATGGGCCGCAACACCGGCGAAGTGATCGGCGTGTTCGGCGAGGTGGTGACCGTTCCTCCGACGACCCCGGGCCAGCCGATCAACGGCTACCGGTCGACCGCCTATGCGGACAATCTCGACCGGCTCGAGAAGGTTCTGACGCGGCTGCAATCGCCAAAATGGCCGGCGGCCTTCCCCCCGATCGACAACGCCAAGGCGGCGGCGGGGGAGAAGCTGTTCGCCCAGCGTTGCGCCAGTTGTCACCTGCCCGCCTCCGCGCAGCAGAAGGATCAGCCGGTCGAGGTTATGGTCCCGTTCAGCAGGACGACAGCGATCAACCTCACCGACATTTGGATGGCCTGCAACGCCTTCACCTACGAGGGCCGGTCAGGCCGCCTGAAAGGCACTAAGGACGGCTTCATCAGTGGCGAACCGCTGCC
Source organism: uncultured Sphingomonas sp. (assembly GCA_946482655.1). The sequence continues at coordinate 12,838 of CAMLSA010000024.1, forward strand.
GGCGATCGCCCCGGTGGGCACGATGCTCGCCACCACGGTCAAGGGCACGTTGCTCGGCAAGAAAATCCAGATCGTCGGTGCCGGCATCACCAGCCTATTCGGAATCGAGAGGCCGCCCGTGGTGTTCCAGCGCGACGAAGTCCCGCTGACGCCGGAGCAGGTCCGCGACGCGCGCCGGCAATATTGCAAGACTACGGACAATGCCGCGCTCGCCTACAAGGCACGGCCCCTCGACGGGATTTGGGCGACGGCACCCTATCTGCACAATGGATCGGTGCCGACGCTGTACGATCTGCTCCTGCCCGCGGCGCAACGACCCAGGAGCTTCCGGCTGGGTACCCGCGAATATGATCCGGTCCAGGCCGGCTATGTCAGCGACGCCCAGGCTCCGGGAAACTCGTTCGTCTTCCAGACCCACCGCGGGGGCAAGCCGATCGATGGCAACAGCAACGAGGGTCATGATTATGGCGCTACTTCGATGACCGAGGAGCAGCGCTGGCAGCTCCTCGAGTATATGAAGTCGCTGTGAGAAGACCGTTTCCGTCAAACGTCAGCGACACGCAACCCCGTAATGGGGACTTCCCGGCTCACATGCGGGCAGCTTTTTCAGTTCGCGGTACGGAGCGGGGAAGAGCCTGCGGATGCATGGCGAATGGAACGAGGTAAGCTTCATCTCTTATATTCTCGTGCATCTCGGCAGCTCGTGGAGCGACACGCTTCGAGGATCGCCAACGGAGATGTCGTCTCCGGCGACACTTGTGTCTCCCGGGCCAAATCACCGGGCTTCTGGCAGACGGCGTTCATGATGAAACGGATGCGAGTCCGAGCGGGCCGGCGGCAGCCCACGTCCGAATGATAAATATGCTGGCCGGCCATAGTCAGCCTGCACGCGGCTTTCGGGACTATTCTCGCGTGCTTCGAGAGACATGCTATCGGTGACCACAAAAAAATGGCGTGTAATTTGCTTAGGGCCTAAAAGCACGCAACTGGAGTACGCAATGCGGGATGTTTACGTCACCGGGGTGGGAATGACGCCATTCGGTCGCATGACCACCGCGACGGTCAAGGGACTCGCGGATTTGGCAGTATCGGCGGCAATCGAGGATGCCGGCATCACCAAAGCCGATATCGGTGCCGTCTTCTTCGCCAATACCTCGCAGTCTCCGCTCGAGGGCCAGTACATGATTCCAGGGCAAGTGGCCATGCGTCCGCTCGGTTTCCAGAGCATCCCAATCATGAACGTCGAGAATGCCTGCGCGAGCTCAAGCAGCGCGCTCAACGCAGCCTACGCCTATATCCGAGCGGGTCTTTGCGACGTCGCGCTGGTTGTCGGCGTCGACAAGATGACCCATTCCGACAAATCCAAGAGTCTGGCTCTGTTCAACGGAGCGTGGGATGTTCACGGGACCGACGCCGCCATGCGTAAACTCAAGGAGATGAGTGAAGGAATCGAGGTCCCATCAGGACGCGAGGGGGCGGCAAACCGCAGCATTTTCATGGATGTATACGCCGCCTTGGCTCGCTTCCACATGAAGACCTTCGGCACCACCGAGCGCCAGATCGCGGCCGTTTCCGCGAAGAACCACTATCATTCGACGTTCAACCCGCTCGCACAGTATCAAAACGACATATCGATCGACGAAGTGATGGCCGCCCCGATGATCGCCTGGCCGCTCACGCTGCCAATGTGCGCTCCGGTCACCGACGGTGGAGCGGCTGTGGTCCTTATGGCGGATGACGTCATGTCACCCGCCGTTCGGGAACGAGCGTTGAAGATCCGCGCCAGTGTGCTGGCATCGGGAAGCGACCGATCCTTTTCGGCTTATCGGCAGAACATCTGCCACCTCGCTGCGAACCGGGCCTACGAGATTGCCGGCATCGGCCCCGAGGATATTTCGATTGCGGAGGTCCATGACGCATCGGCATTCGCGGAAATCGCCCAGATCGAGAATCTTGGCCTCGTGCCGTTTGGAGAAGGCGGTCCGGCCAGCGAGCGCGGCGATACAAAGCTCGGCGGCAGGGTCCCTGTCAATGTTTCGGGTGGCCTCGAATCGAAGGGGCATCCGATCGCGGCGACCGGGCTGGGTCAGATTTATGAACTGGCCAGGCAGCTACGCGGCGAAGCCGGCGCTTCACAGGTCGACAACGCCCGCTTTGGAATAGCGGAGAACGGTGGTGGTTTTCATGGATATGAGGAAGCCGCCGCCTCCATCATCATCCTGGAGACCCCTGCATCATGAATATTGCCCTGTTCTTGAAAACGGCGGCGCGTTCCTTCGCGGATCGCCCCGCCATCTCGTTCGGTGATAAGCTCTACGCCTCCTATGGAACGTTGGGTGATCGCGTGGCGCGTATGGCCGGCTCCTTCGCCAAGGCCGGGCTGCGGCCAGGCGACCGCGTCGGCATAGCCATGACCAATTCTCCCGAATATATCGAGATACTGTTCGCGGTGTGGCACGCCGGCATGTGCGCGGTACCTATGAATTCCAAGCTTCATCCCCGTGAAATAGCCTATGCGCTTGATCATTCGGCATCGCGCTGGTGCTTCATCACGGAAGACCTTGTCGGCAAGCTATCGGCGCTGCCGGACGAACTCTCGCAGCTCGAGAAGATGATTGTCGCCGGAAGCTCAGATTACACCGATCTTTTTGGCAGCTCCCCCGCCGAAATGGCCGAGGTGGAGGAAAGCACGCCCGCATGGCTGTTCTACACCAGCGGTACCACCGGTCGGCCCAAAGGAGCGACTCTCACCCACAAATCGCTGACCGCGATGACGTTGCGATATTTCGCCGATATCGACTCGGTGTCGGATCAGGATTGCATGCTGCATCCCGCGCCACTGTCGCACGGCGGGGGCCTATATGCGATTCCCCACGTCGCCAAGGCTTCCCACCACGTGGTACCGGCGAGCCAGGGCTTCGAGCCGGAAGAAATTTTCGAGCTCACCCACAAGCACAATAACATCACTTTCTTCGTCGTTCCGACAATGCTCAACCGTCTCGTCGCACATCCGAAGGTATCGGAAGCAAATCTGGACGCGATCAAAACGATCTTCTACGGCGGCGCGCCAATGTATCTTGAGGACCTCAAAAGAGCACTGGCGCTGCTGGGGCCCAAGGTGATTCAGATGTACGCGCAGGGCGAAACGCCGAACACTTTGACCTATCTCTCCAAGCGCGCGCATGGCGACGTCGACAATCCACGATACGAAGAGCATCTGGCATCCGTCGGCATCGCGCGGACCGGTGTCGAATTCCGCATAGTCGACGAGAACGGCAATGATCTTCCCCCCGGCACGCCAGGAGAAATCATAACGCGTAGCGACGTCTGCATGTCGGGCTATTGGAACAATCCGGAGGCGACGGCCAAGGCGATACGCGACGGATGGCTCTGGACAGGGGATATCGGTGCGGTCAGCGACGACGGCTATCTTACCCTGAAGGACCGCTCCAAGGATCTGATCATTTCTGGAGGCAGCAACATCTATCCTCGTGAGGTGGAGGAGGTGCTCCTCACGCACCCGGCTGTTCTCGAAGCGTCGGTCGTCGGCCGGCCTCATTCGGATTGGGGCGAGGAGGTCGTAGCCTTTGTAGCTGTCAGGCCGGGACAGAATCTGGACACCAAGGAACTCGATACAATTTGTCTTGAGAACATTGCTCGGTTCAAACGGCCCAAGGATTATATCATCGTCAGCGAACTTCCGAAGAGCGATTATGGCAAGGTTCTCAAGACAGAACTGAGGAAATATTTTGAGCGGGATGAGGAAGCGGCCGGGGCGTGACCGCCTCGATCATGACCCGGCGAAGCGGTGGAGTTTTTCCAAGTCGATAGAGACCCGGCCGACTGGCAATGGGTGTCGGTGACGGGGGGGGCTTGTGCCCCCCTATATCCGACATCGGCGATGATGCGGTTCAGGCTGTTGCCGACCTGCTTCTCGATCGCGGGGACTTTGGCGAGGCTGTGGCCGTCATAAGGTTTCCCCGCAGCATTTGGACATGGACGACGAATTGGCCGCCTTCGAACGGGACACCGTGGTATCGAGGCTGAGCTTCGAAAAGCCGCTGGATTTAGCCGTCCGGTCCAGGTGGCCACGCCGAGGCTCTCCTCTCGACCAGCGCCGTCAGCCGCGTGGCCAAAGGCGGCCGCCGGCTTATTCTCATGGGCATCGGCGAAGCGGCCCTTCAGAAAGCATCCGCAGTAGCGCAAAGCCCGTCACCCGCATATGAGGCGAGTGGGGAATGGGGGAATATATGCTTGTGCGGCGGCTAGCGCTATTTCTGGACAGCACCTGGAATACGCTGGCTCATGGAACCAACGTTTCGCGATTGATCCACTTGGCTCTACCAATGCAAGAGCACCGTCGAAGGAGAGGATCTTCGCGATGGATAAACAGCGCACTGGCTTCCGTCGTCGTCGCTATTTCTCTATTTTTCATCGGTCACCATCTGCTCGAAATTGCGGAGATGGTTGCGGGTGGCATCCATGCCGCCCGTATTCTCGTGGATTTCCAGATCTATATTTGCGCGGGCAGCCATATCACCGACCCTTATGGAAGCTGCCTTGGCACCGAGGTGGTCAGCGGCTTCATCTATCCGCCACCCTCGCTTGTCTATTTCGGCGTCCTGGCCAAACTGCCCCTTGCCTTCGCCCTCGCTGTGCACAGCTTCATCTCCATCGCCCTTCTCGGCATGGCGTCGTGGATGCTGGCCCGGCTGACGCCGGTCTCGCGCTTTAGTGCGCTGATAGCAATCCTCGGATCGATCGCGATCGCGCCCATCGGAACGTCATTGCTGGCGGCCCAAGTGAACATCATCGTCATGGCGGCTTGCGTCGCCGGGGTCTATTTCGCGTCGACCGGTGCGCATGTCCGGTCGGGCTGCGCAATTGCGCTGGGCTTTTGGCTGAAGCTCTATCCCATTGTCGTACCGGCGCTGTTCATGACCCCGCCGAAACGCCCCGCGGCTTTCATGACCATGGCGATGATCGCGGCGGTCGCACTTCTTTCCTTATCGTCAGTATCGCCATCTCTCTTCGGCGAATATTTCGGACCGCAGCTCAAGCTCGTGCAGGGCCACACCCGCGCCGGCCTGTCCTATTCGATCGCCGGCATCGCAGCCCATATCGAGCTGGGCGGAGGCCCGCCCCTCGACAAGTTTATCCCTATCCCCGCTCTCGCCCAGTTTCTTTCCAAGGCGATTCTGGCGGCGTCGATCGTCATCGCCATGGCGCACCAGTGGAAGACGCGGGATTCGGCGCCGATGGAATCGCTATGCATCCTGCTAACCGGCGCGCTGATTGCCGCGCCGATGGCGTGGAGCTTCCACTATGCGCTGATTTATCCCGCACTCTTTCTTTCCCTCGCAAGGACAATGGAGCGGCCGGACAGATGGGCGCTTCTCGTCTTCCTGTGCTGGCTCGGCCTTCTCATCCCCGGATGGACCGAGCCACCCGCCATCATCGCCGAATCGCCGTCGCTCAACGTGCTGGTCCGCAACCGTTATGCTTTTATCGCTATCGTGCTCGTCTTTTTGACCTGCAGACCCTGGAAGACCGCGAGCGCCGACGCGCTTACGGAGCGTCGGTGGTCCGGCACCTACTCCCTCCACCACCCTCGCGACGCGCTTTAACCGGCGGCGCTGCTCTTGACGGAGGCCAGCCGTCAATCGAATGAGCGTCCGTGAATATCACGCGCATAGCGGGCTCGCACACCGAGCCGGCCATTTCTTATCCGCCTGAAACCTCGCCCTCGGGGGCGAACCACGCGACGGGCCTCCGCTCGATCTCGACGCGCGGCGCTGGACTGAATCTGATGGGAAGGTCGCATCGATAGGCCGAGAAATCACCGTCGTCGCCAGGAGCAAGCCTGGCAAGCAATTGGGGCCCTTCGTTGAGCTTGACGACACCCAGGGCATAAGGAACGTCTTCGGCGAAGGCTGTCGGTGCGGCGGCGCGAACCACCGTATAGGACAACAGAGTCGCCTTTCCGCTCACCTGGGACCACCCCAGATCCTTCGAATAGCATGCCAAGCACCGCTGGCGCGGATACATTTGCCGGTGGCCGCAGGAATTGCAGAGCTGCACGTGCAGTTCGCCATTGGCGAGATGCTGCTGGAAATCGCTGGCTAAAGTCATGGTTCGTCTCAATCCATCCGTTCGAGCAGCAGCACCTGAGCATCGCTGTAGCTACCGCCCGTCCCGCCGACGATGCCCCGTCGGCAATCCGCGATCTGCCGGTCGGGAGGAGCCTGCCCCATCAGCTGGCGAATCCCCTCGAGCAGCAGCGCCAATCCGCCGCCGATCGCGATATGCCCGCCCGAAAGCAGCCCACCGTTCGTGTTCACGGGCAGCCGCCCACCTGGCGAAAATTCCCCTCTCGCAAAGCTCTTGGCGCCGTCGCCCTTCGCAGCAAGCCCCAGCCCTTCCACGGCGATCGCCAGGATGACCGGATAAGAATCATAGATCTGCGCGAAATCGGCTTCCTGGGCGCCCCACCCCGCTTCGGCATAGGCCTCCCTGGCCGCCTTCGACCAACCAAGCGCCCCCATGTCGACTTCCTGCGCGATGCTGAAATGGGTGACCGATCCCCCGCTGCCCGCTATCCGCACCAGGGGCTTATCGCTCAGCGATCGAGCCTTCTCAGCTGTCGTCATGACAAAGGCCGTCGCTCCGTCGCCCATCATGGGGCATTCCAGCGAATGGAGTGGATCCGCGACAACGCGAGAGTTCAACACCTTCTCGACCGTGAGGCCCTTGCCATAGAACATGGCATTCGGATTCAGTTGCGCCCATTCCCGGAGCGCGACGCAAATCGAGGCCATGTCGGCTTCCGAGGCGCCGCTTTCGTGCATGTATCTCTGCGTGAGCAGCGCGCCGATCGCGTTGAAATTCTGACCGGCGGCCCGCTCCCATTCGCGCGGAATACCATTGAACGTCAGCATGTCGATCATCGCGTTGAGATCCGCGGAACCCCAACGGTCCGCTTGAGCGACGAGGACCGTTTCCGCCTCCCCAGTGGCGATCAGGCTAGCGCCGATGCGCGCCAGGTTATCGCTGGTCGATCCTCCCGAATGGATCATGATGTTCGACTTGATGGTTCCGCTGAGGCCGAGATCCTCGACCACTCGCGAAAAGATCAGGTCGGCCTGATCTTCCATGGAGTGCAGGCACGGTGCGAGAAGCAGCATGTCGACATCTCGTGGCTTCAATCCCGCATCATCGAGAGCGAGCATCGCTACATCGGTGAGCGCCTCCATGAAGGATTGGTCCGGAAAGCGCCCGGCCGGAAGCTCGCCAATGCCGACGAATACCGGCTCTTTCAGGCCCCGTGCGCCCTCTGTCATCGTGACCCTCCCGTCGTCCGCCTGCCCGCCGGCATGGCCATCGAATACTGCATTACCTCGTCCTCGCGCTGTTTGATCACGGCGTGCTCAACCGTCAGCCTGCCGATAAGATTATCCTGCCGAGAGCAATCGTGAGCAATTGTCGTGCCAATACGGGGCGCCTGGAATAGCCTCCCATAAAAGGGACCATCGGCGATAGGCGTGCCCTGGCGACGCCTCCGTCCGCCCCCGACAGTGTCTTTGGCGCCGACATGCTGCGCACCTTGCCTACACTCGGTGCTAGTTGTTGATACTATGGCCTCCATCGAGATAGATCGTCTCTCCGGTGAGAAACGGCACGTTGCACTCCAGGATCGCCGCGACGACCTTCGCCACATCCTCGGCCGAGCCCGGCCTTCCGCCGGGTATCCGCTTGGCGAACCAGGCCTTGATGTTCTCCTTGGCCATGAAATCTCGATTCAGGTCCGTCGCGATATAGCCTGGAGCCACGTTCATCACCGAAATCCCCTCTGAGGCCCATTCCACCGCCAGGCAGCGCGTAATCGCACCCAGCGCCGCCTTGGCCGCGCAATAGGCGACATTCCGCGGGATCCCGAGCTTATCGTAGAACGACCCGATGTTGATGATGTGGCCCCGCGTTTCCTTGAGATAAGGAAATACCTCACGGGAAGCGATCATCGGACCGGTCGCGTTGATCCGTATGGCGGCCTCGAAGTCGGCGGTCGGCAGCGATGCGCTAACGCTGTCAGTGTGCAAGCCGGCGTTATTCACGAGCCCATAGATCGGCGCTTTGGCCGCGATCTTCGCGAAGACATCGCGGATTGCCGCCTCGTCCGTGAGGTCGCAGACCATGCCGGTTCCGACCGGCGCATCCCCTGATCTCGACAACGCGACGCAGGGATAGCCCAAGGCATCCAGCTTGATCATAATGGCCGCGCCTATTCCGCGGCTTCCTCCGGTTACAATGACCTGTCCTGCTTTTTCATTCATTAAATTCAGCCCCGATAGAGTGGATTAGCACGCGCAAACCCGCAGCTCAGGGTTGCGATAATCCGGATGCGGACCCCAGCTCATGCCGTTTGGCTTATGCCTCATGATGCCGATTACCATTTCATCGCGCCAAGCAAAAAACATGCCACCAAATCCGCCGGAATGACCGTCCGGCGATGGCCAGGGAGCGCGCCGCCGCCGGCCCATAGGGCTAGCTATCGATTTCGGCCAGTTTCTTGTAAAGATAGGATCGCGAGATACCGAGCTCTTCCGCGACCTTCTTCTTGTTGCCCGCGTGACGCTGAATCGCTTCCTTGATGAGGAGGATCTCGACCTTCCCGATATTCTCGCGGATGGTCGACGATTGCCCCGTGCTCATCTTTGCCTCCGGCGCCTCCGGGGCGAGGTTGTTCGCGTCAAGGTCCTGAAAATCCTTTGCGGTCAGGACTTCGCGCTCGGAAAACACGACCGCTCGCTGGATCACGTTCTGAAGTTGGCGGACATTTCCTGGCCACGAATAATTCATCAGAATCTCCAGCGCGTCTTCCCGGAGCGTCTTCATGTTCGTCCCCATGCGTCGGGCCGATCGCTTGATACTGTGCCGGGCAAGCAGCGGGATGTCTTCGAGCCTTTCGCGGAGGGGCGGAACGTGCAGCTTGACCCCGTTTATCCGGAAATAGAGGTCGGCGCGAAACTCCTCGTCGGTAATGCGGCGCCGAAGGTCGCGATTGGTAGCGCTGATCAGCCGGAAGTTTGTCCTGCGCTCCCGATTGCCGCCCAGTCGTTCGAATGTGCCGTTTTCCAGCACCCGAAGCAGTTTCACCTGGGTCGCCATCGGCATGTCACCGATTTCGTCGAGAAAAAGGCTGGAGCTATCCGCAAGCTCGAACTTGCCTACGCGCCCTTCCTTGCGCGCCCCCGTGAAGGCGCCGGACTCATAGCCAAAGAGTTCGCTTTCGACCAGATTTTCGGGCAATGAACCGCAGTTCACAACCACCATTGACCGATCGACTCTATTGCTGAGCCCGTGAATCGCCTGTGCGATCAGTTCCTTGCCCGTGCCGCTTTCACCCGAGATGAACACCGGGATATCAAATGCCGCAACCTTGCGAATTTGCTCCTTGAGGCGCTGCATTGGCGGACTTTCGCCGATGATCTCGTTCAGGCCGAATGTCTTTTGCTGGAGGTGCACCAGCTCTTTGCGATAATGCTCGACTTGGCTGCGCAGGTTGCTGATCTGCTTGCTGAGCGCGTGAACCTGTTCCGGCGCCTTGAACATCACCTGCCCGATGGCGCCGACGACCTTCCCATGCCGTCGGATGGGGATCCGGTTCACGACACGCGAAACGCCGCGCATTTCCTGGACCTGGCCAATCTCTGGTGTGCCAGACTTCACGACCAGATCGAGCCGCGTATTCTCGATGATGTCCTTCACCGGCCTGCCGATCGAATCGCCGCGCTTCATGCCGAAGAACCGTTCATGAACAGGACTGATATAACGGAGCTTTCCCTCAGCATCGACAACAGTCGCCCCTTCATAAGGGTTCGTCAGAAAATGCTCGAGGATGTCATAGGAAAAATCGACCGTCGAAACGAAGTCGATCAGCGTGCTCGCGCCTTCCTCGTTGCGGACGAGGCAGAGCATGCCCGTTTCCATCGGAAGGAACAGGGCAACATGCTGTACTCCATCGATGTCAACCGTTCGAAGGCGCCTCTCCCGCTCGAGACCCAATGCCTTGATTTTTCCCGGCAGCTTGACGGCCACGGCGCCGGGCGTAGCGAAGATCGTTGCTCCTCCATCATCAAAGAAAACCGCTTCGAAATTCACTTGCCCTCATCCTTCCCGACGGGTGCTTTCCACAATGTCCTTGTCGAAGACACTCTAGGGACAACCCGATGGGCTAGCAAGCTTTTGCAGCCCCTCGTACCTAGATCAGCACCGGTTGGCGCGGAAGTTGCTTGGCGAAATCGCGCGGTATCGACTTGGCGCCGCGGCAACGCATCTGATGGTGAAATGATGGATTCTGGTAGCCAGCTCGACGCCTCCTCACAGGGCTCCTTCGCATTGCTTGAGGGCGTGAAGGTGCTTGACCTTACCACCTCCATCGCCGGTCCCTATGCGACGATGCTGCTGTCGGATCTGGGAGCGGCGGTCATCAAGGTTGAACGATCCACCGGCGACGATACCCGCCATTGGGGACCGCCCTTTCTCGATGGAGAGGCGCTCTGGTTCATCAGTGTGAATCGCAACAAGCGATCACTGTGCCTCGACATGACATCGGACGCCGGAAAAAGCGCGATTCAAAAGCTGCTCGATCAGGCCGACGTCATCATCACCAACCAGTTACTTGCCACTCAGAAGAAGCTCGGCATAGATTCCGACACAACCCGACGCACTCGTCCCGGACTCATCCATGTTTCGTTGACTGGTTTCGGGTTGACCGGCCCCAATTCCGCCCGCGCATGTTATGATCTCATCGCCGAGGGCTATAGCGGCGTGATGGATCTGACCGGCCTGCCGGAGTCGGCGCCCCAGAAGGTTGGCACGCCCGCTGCCGACCTGCTGGCGGGCAGCGACGCGGCACTTGCCATAACCGGCGCCCTGTATCGCCGCTCCCAGACGGGCGTCGGGTGTGCGATCGATGTCACGCTGACGGAAAGCATGGTCAGGTTTCTTGCTCCGCGGATTGTGCCTTTTCTAGGTTCGGGGGACGTGCCGCGGCGCAGCGGAGGTACGGATAGTGTCATTGCCATTTACCAGTCATTCGAGACTGCCGATCTTCCGCTGACGCTGGCCCTCGGCAACGATGCCATCTGGCGGCGATTCTGGCAGGTGGTCGAGCGGCCCGAGCTGGCGGAACGCCCTGGAACCGAAACCAACGCCAGCCGCCGTGCCAACCGGGCCGAGATCGTGGCGCAGATTCAGGATATTCTGAAGACCCAAGGCCGAGAGCAGTGGCTTTCCAAGTTCGCCGAGGCTAAGGTGCCCGCCGGCCCCATAAATCGGGTCGACGAGGTCGTGGTCGACCCGCATTTCCTGGAGCGCGGCCTGTTTTTCGAAATCGAAAGAGATGGTCATTCTCTGCCGCAGGTCGGATTAGGTATCAGGATCGACGGTCGAGCGGCCACGTTCAACACGCCCCCACCGAGGCTTGGAGAACATACCGACGAAATCCTGGCCGATGATCTCGGCCTCTCAGAGGACGAAATCTCCCTGCTCAAGGGCGACACGGCCAACCGATAGATCCAGAAGTCCGACTATACAGGAAGCCACGATGTACGAAACGATCCTTTACAGTGAAGACGGCCCCGTAGGAACGATCACCCTCAACCGGCCCGATGACGGGAACATGTTCAATGCGACCATGTGCCGGGAATTGCGTGATTGTATCGAGTTGGTCCGGAATGAGACGCGCACCCTGGTTCTCGTCATCACCGGGGCGGGCGATAGGTTCTTCTGCATCGGAGGTCGAAAGGATGGCCTGGAGAAGACGAACCTCTATGCCGGCGTCCTGCCGACCCTCGAGATGTATGACGCGATCGAACGTCTTCAAAAGCCTGTGATAGCCAGTGTGAACGGCTTCGCCATCGGCGGCGGCAATGTTCTTCAAATGGTATGTGATCTTTCCATCGCCTGCGAAAGTGCCAAATTCGGACAGGTTGGTCCGAAGGTGGGAAGCTTCGACGCGGGCTACGGCACCTGGTTCCTCGAGGACATCGTGGGGAAACGCCGCGCCAAGGAGATCTGGTACCTCAACGAGCGTCTCACGGCCGAGCAGGCCAGGGAATATGGCTTGGTCAACAAGGTGGTGCCAGACGCCGAACTGAAGGCCGCCACCCGCGCGATGGCCATGACCATCGCCGAGCGGGGTCCGTTCGCGATCGCATCGCTCAAGGCGGCGTTCGGGGCTCGCCACGGCGGCGTCGGGGGCCTCGCCCGTCTCGCCCATGATCTGCTGCTCCGCAGCTATCTCAACACCGAGGAATCGGCGGAGCTCGCCAAGTCTTTTGCGGAGAGGCGAGCTCCCAATCCGGAAAGCTACGGTCACTAATCGGCCTTCCGACCGGGAGCCACCATGACGAGCCTGGAGAAAGGCTGGAAACCGAATGATCAGATTAAGCAAAAACGGCTCAGCCGGTGTCCTTACGCTCGATCGAACCGAAGCGCTCAACGCGCTGAGTTTCGAGATATTGCGAGCGCTCGACGCGATTCTGGACGAAGCGTCGGCGTTGGACATTCGCGCCTTGATCATCACGGGAGCTGGTGAGAAGGCCTTTTGTGCCGGCGCGGATATACCGGAGCTGATCGGGCGCGCGATGGTGGCCGAGCGGCGGGGCGCCCAACTGGGCCAGGCCGTCTTCGAGCGCCTGAACAGGTTTCGAGTGCCGACGATCGCGGCAATAAACGGCTATGCCTTCGGCGGCGGCCTGGAGATGGCGCTCGCCTGCACGTTCCGCATTGCGGCCCCGAACGCCAAGATGGGGCTTCCTGAAATCAAGCTGGGCCTCATTCCCGGCTATGGGGGGACGCAGCGCCTTCCCCGTCTGGTGGGGGAATCCGTCGCCCTTGACCTCATTCTGACGGGTCGGACGATCGATGCCAAGGAAGCCTTGCACATCGGCTTGATCAACAGGATCGCGGACGGCGACCTGCTCGACCAGGCATTCGAGTTCGCGAAGCAGTTTACGGGCTTTGGCCTGCCAGCGCTCGAACTCGCCCGCGATGCCGTGCAGCGTGCGCTGGATATGCCTATCGCAGAAGGTCTCCGCATGGAGGCGGACCTCTCGACCCTGGCTTATCGTACGGCCGATGCCCAAGCCGGCCTGCAGGCGTTCATCGACAAACAGCCGGCGATCTTCAATGATTGTTGAACACGAATGCGCCAAATCGGCCAAGAGTACGGAAACGAAATGAATCTTTTCGAGAAGATCGCAGAATTTGCCGATTTGCCTGATCATGAGCGGGCTGTGATCGATACCGTCCGCGCGCTGGCGTCATCGCAGATCGCATCCCGCGCCACGGAGTTCGACCGGACGGGCGAATTCCCATGGGACAACATCGAGGCGATCAACGGGCTCGGTCTCAACACCATGTTCGTGCCCGAGGCTTATGGCGGCACGGGCCTGTCTTACCGCTGCTATCTCGCATGTGTTCGCGAGATAGCCGCAGCATGCGCCTCCACGGCCATCATCTGGGCGACCAATTTTCACGCCATGAAGCCGGTGATCGATTTCGGCACCGAGGACCAAAGGCAACGGCTGTTGCCGCGAATCGCCGAAGGCGCCCTGGCGTCGCTCGTGATCACCGAGCCCGGCGCCGGATCCGACGCGACCGCGATGCGGACCAGTTTTCGCCGCGAGGGGGACGAGATAGTCGTTTCCGGAACGAAAAGTTTCATCACGAGCGGGGATGTCGCCGACCTACTGCTTATTTTTGGAAAGTGGGACGGGGAAGAGGATCCCCGGAAAGCGATTGCCTGTCTGGTGATGGAACGCGACAAGAGCAGTCCGACGGTGATCCGGCTCGAGGAGAAAATGGGCCACCGCGCTTCGTCTACCGCCCAGCTTTCTTTCGACGACTGCCGAGTGCCCATGAGCAACTTGCTGGCCGGTCCCGGTGAAGGGCTCGGCATGTTGCTGGCGTCTCTCAACAAGTCGCGTCCGAGCATCGCCGCCCATGCGCTCGGCATTGCGGATGCGGCCTTCGGCGACGCGATCGCTTACATCAACGAACGTCGGCAATCGGGCCGCCGCATCGTCGAATTCCAGGGTATCCAGTTCCTGCTTGCCGACCTCGCATCCGAATTGGCGATGTGCGGCGCGTGGCTGGATTACGTCGGCAGGCAGATCGAGCGCGGCGTCGATATGGCGGTAGAGGCGTCGATCCTCAAGATGAGGGCGAGCGATCTGGCGATGCGAGTGACGACCGAAGCGGTGCAGCTCCTGGGCGGCAGTGGCTACTGCGCCGACTATCGCGTGGAACGCCTGATGCGCGACGCGAAGATCACCCAGATATGGGAAGGCACCAACCAGGTGCACCGGCAGTTGATCGGCCGCAGCTTTATCCAACGGTGAGGACAGAATGAATCAACAACCACGCATCGGTGTGGCTGGCGCCGGCACCATGGGAACGGGAATTGCCATTGTCGCGGCCCGCTCGGGAGCCATCACCCGTATCTTCGATCTCAATCGGGAGTATGTCGATCGGGCAAAAGAGCAGATGGCGGCCTTCTTCGCGAAATCTGTCCAGCGGGGCAAGCTTTCGCAGGAGCAGGTCGACGAGATCATGGGCAACGTGATCGCCGTTTCCGATCCGAAGGAAATGGCGGAATGCGATCTCATCATCGAGGCCATTTTCGAAGACCTGGACGCAAAGGGCAGCCTGTTCACCCAATTGGATGCGGTGTGCCCCGAGGCGACGATTTTCGCCAGCAACACATCGACTCTCTCCATCACGGAAATTGCCGCCCGAAGCGGACGACCGGATCGCTTTGTGGGTATGCACTTCTGCCTTCCGGCTCAGCTCATGAAGCTGGTCGAAATGTCTCCCGGTTTGCGTACCTCCGACGACGTGTTCAACGTCGCCTGGAAGCTCTGCCAGGACATGGGCCAAATACCCGTCAAGACGCAGGACATGCCCGGCTTCATTCTCAATTACTTCCTCATACCCTTTAACAATGACGCAATTCGAATCGTCGAAGAGGGCGTGGCGGAACCCGAGGATATCGATGCCGCCATCAAGGGCGCGCTGGGTTACGCAATGGGGCCGATGCAGCTGCTCGACCTCGTCGGACTCGACACGCAAGTGCTCCTTTGTGAGGCATTGGGCGGAGTGACTGGCGAACCCCGTGCCGCCTGCCCCCCGCTCCTCCGCCGAATGGTTGCCGCCAAAAAATTGGGCCGAAAAACCGGCGAAGGCTTTCTGAAATATGAATCTAACGCGATTTTTGGAGCGTGATGGATGAGCCATGCACTAATCCTGACTGGCGAGAGTCGGTCCTTTCCCGACGGTGACGCCTTTCTGCAGTCGGACGACACGTCCACCATACTCGTGATCGCGGGTGAGGGAGCCGGCGCGGCTTATACCGCGCTCACCGATCGCTCGGCCTATGATCTGATCCTCATCGAGCTCGGGACAGAATGTCTCGGGACACATACAGGCGAATCCCGAGGCGAAGAGGGTAGCAAGACATTGGGTTTCGCGCGCTTCCGCCTCGGCCAGCTCGCGCCCAGCAATCTCGTCGAGATTGTGCGTCAGCCGGCTTCGGACCCCGATGCGATCCGCCTCGCTCGCGAGCTGTTCGAAAGGCACGGGCTGGCCACCGCCGTTTGTCGGGATTTCCCGGGACGCATCGTCGACCGGCTGGTGCGGCCTTATTACAATGCGGCCTTGAATCGGCTGGATGGCCAACTGGCCACCGCGTCGGACATGGACCTCACGCTGCGACTGGGCCTGGGCTATCCCAAAGGCCCTATCGAACTCCTCGAGGAAAGCGGTCTCGCCGAACACTACACCGTCACCAAGGCCCTCTTCGACGCACTGGGCGACCGAGCTTTCTATCCCGCGCGCCGCGCGCAAATCGCTGCGGCACGCAGCGAAAAGGCCTGATCCGATGCAGCCTCTCGACGGTCTTCTGGTCCTGGATTTCAGCACGCTCTTGCCTGGTCCGCTCACCACTCTGATGCTGGCTGAAGCTGGTGCTCGCGTGGTCAAGATCGAGCGTCCCGACCGTGGCGACGAAATGCGGAGCTACGAACCGAAGTTCGGCGCGGATTCGGTTAATTTCGTCATGCTCAACCGCGGCAAGCAAAGCATAAAGATCGATCTCAAGGCGCCGGACGCGATCGCTCGACTGGAGCCGTTAATCAAGCAGGCCGACGTGCTGGTTGAGCAGTTCCGGCCCGGCGTGATGGATCGCCTGGGACTGGGATATGAGGCGGTTCGCAACATCAATCCCCAGATAATCTATTGCTCGATCACGGGCTGGGGGCAGGATGGCCCGAAAAAATATCTGGCGGCCCATGATCTCAATTACATGGCTGAAACCGGCATCTTGGGCCTGTCTCGAGACAGCACCGGAGCGCCAAGCCTCCCACCGGTACTGGCCGCCGACATTGCGGGCGGCACCTATCCGGCGGTGATCAACATCCTTCTCGCTCTCAGGCAGCGCGACAATACCGGTCTGGGCACTCATCTCGACATAGCGATGGCAGAGAGTCTTTTCACCTTTGCCTATTGGGGCCTTGGCGAGGGGTTCGCCTGCAACCAATGGCCGAAGGGGGGCGATGGCTTGGTGACGGGGGCTTCGCCACGTTATCAAATCTATCGAACCGCCGATGACAAGTTCATCGCGGCAGCTCCGTTAGAAGAGAAATTCTGGGATAATTTCTGCACACTTATCGAGCTTCCCGAGAAATATCGCGGAAGCGAGGCCCCTGCCGCCGAGGCTACGGCAAGGGTCGCCGAGATCATCGCGCAACGCAGCGCGGACGCATGGCAGTCGATCTTCGAAGGCCATGATGTGTGCTGCTCGGTCGTTGCCGATCTTGACGCGGCGGTCCAGGATCCTCATTTCGCCGAGCGAGGGATCTTCACGCGAAAGACGGTTGCGGGGCAGCAAACGATTACCGCCTTGCCCATCCCCATCGCTCCTGGCTTCAGATCCCCGGTGCAACGCTCGATTGCGCCAGGCCTGGGCGAGAATTGGGACCCCATGCTGACGATATGACCAAGGTGAAGGGGCTCAGGCGGTGAATATTCCGAAAAGCACACAAGTGGCGGTGATCGGTGCAGGCGCTATGGGTAGTGGCATCGCGCAGGTCGCAGCCACCGCTGGCCATCCCGTCCTGTTGTTCGACGCGATTTCAGGCGTTGCAGATCGCGCCCGCAATTCCATTGTCACCTCGCTTCAACGATCGAGGGATAAGGGAAAGATATCCGCCGAAGAGTGCGATCAGATTATCGCGCGCCTTTCGGTTGCAATGACCGTTGGCGAAATGGGCGGCGCTGGCTTGGTGATCGAAGCGATCGCCGAGAATCTGGAGATCAAACAGAAACTGTTTCGCGAGGTGGAGGCGGTCGTTCCGCCTTCGGCTATCCTGGCGACCAACACGTCCTCAATCTCCATTACCGCCATTGGTTCGGCGTTGAAGGATCCGACCCGATTGGCCGGATTCCATTTTTTCAATCCGGCACCGCTGATGAAGCTTGTCGAGGTCGTATCGGGGGCGGCAACCCGGTCCGACGTCATGGAAGCGCTAACCGCGACGGCGAAAGCATGGGGCAAAACGGCTGTCCGCGTGAAGACGGCCCCCGGATTTATCGTCAATCGTGTTGCCCGACCCTTTTACGGAGAAGCACTTCGATTGCTCGAGGAAGGTGCGGCCGATGCGGCGACCCTGGATTATATCTATACCCGTTCCGGCGGCTTTCGGATGGGTCCGTTCGAGCTGATGGACATGATCGGCCATGACGTGAACTATGCCGTGACGTCGACAGTCTATGCCGACTGCTACAGCGATCCACGCTATCGCCCCTCCATGGCACAGCGCGAACTGGTTTCAGCTGGCTGGCTCGGACGCAAATCGGGCCGCGGCTTCTATGACCACCAGAGTCAAACCGCGCCGGAACCGAATATTCATCCCACGCAGCCCGCGCCAACAGCGGTGGCGGTCGAAGGCGATGGTCCCGGGTTGAGCGCCATAGCCGAGAACTGCGTCGCGAACGGCATTCCCGTCAGCTATGCGGATGGGGACGGTTTCATCCGTGTCGGCGACAGCGCTCTGGCCCGTACCGATGGGCGATCGGCTACCCAACGCGTGGCTGAAGGAGCGCCACAAGAGCTTGTCCTCATGGATCTGGTGCCGCAGTCCGGTGGCGGGCGGGCGGTGGTCCTGACCAAGGCGGACCAGGCATCATTCGATTCCCTGGACCGCATGGCCGGCCTTTTCCAGGCCCTCGGAATGACCGTCATCGTCGTGGATGACCTTCCGGCCATGGTGCTGATGCGTACAATCGCTCTGCTCGTCGATGAAGCCGCGGACGCCGTTCAGAAAGGCATTGCCTCGCGAGAGGATATCGAAACGGCAATGGTCACCGGCGTGAACTATCCGAGCGGTCTGCTGGCGTGGGGCGATGCAATTGGCCCTTCCACGCTGGTCACTGTCCTCGACAATGTTCGTCGCGCGAGCGGCGACAGTCGCTATCGCACATCTCAGCTGCTGCGCCGGAGCGCCCTTTGCGGGGCCGCTCTTGCTCCAGCGACAAGTCCAGCCGCCCGGAGATAACTAACATGGTGGACGTTCTCATCTGCGACGCAGTGCGCACGCCTATCGGTCGTTACGGTGGAGCATTGGCGTCCATCAGGGCGGACGACTTGGCTGCGATCCCGCTCCGGACTCTCCGGGAGCGCAATCCGACGGTTGATTGGGCCGAAGTCGATGACATCGTCCTTGGTTGCGCCAACCAGGCGGGTGAGGACAACCGCAACGTTGCGCGGATGGCGGGTCTGCTCGCCCAGCTGCCGCTTGAGGTGCCGGGCGTCACCGTCAACCGACTGTGCGGCTCGGGTATGGATGCCATCGGGATCGCCGCCAGGGCGATCCGGGCGGGCGAAGCGAAGCTCATGGTCGCCGGCGGCGTCGAGAGCATGTCGCGTGCGCCATTCGTGATGGGCAAAGCGGACAGCGCCTATTCGCGTGCTATGAAGATGGAAGACACGACAATGGGTTGGCGTTTCATCAACGCTGCCCTGAAGGCACAATATGGCGTCGATACGATGCCGCAAACTGCCGAGAATGTAGCGCAAGCTCACAGCATATCTCGCGCGGATCAAGACGCCTTCGCGCTGCGCAGCCAGCAACGCACGGGCGAGGCGCTCGCTATAAAGCGTTTTGCAAGGGAAATCTGCCCGGTCGAACTGGTGTCCAAGCAAGGTACAAGAACGGTCGATACCGATGAACATCCGCGTCCAGCGACCAAGATAGAAGATCTTGCGAAGCTCAAGGGCGTCGTCTCACTCGAGGGATCAGTGACTGCGGGCAATGCGTCGGGCATCAATGACGGCGCATGCGCCGTCTTGCTGGCCACCGAAGCCATGGCCGCACGCGCCGGATTGCAGCCATTGGCGCGTCACGTGGCGACGGCGGTAGCCGGAGTGGAACCGCGATTGATGGGCATGGGCCCCGTTCCGGCGGTCCGAAAATTGTTGAGCCTGACCGGCCTTTCGCTCGACGATATGGACGTGATCGAACTGAACGAGGCATTCGCTGCGCAGGGCCTGGCGGTCTTGCGGGAACTCAACCTGCCGGACGATGCCCCGCATGTTAATCCCAACGGCGGAGCGATCGCTCTGGGCCACCCGCTTGGCATGTCGGGCGCTCGACTGATCACCACCGCCGCATATCAGCTAAAGGAGACCGGCGGTCGTTATGCGCTGTGCACGATGTGCATTGGCGTCGGCCAGGGAATTGCCACCATCATTGAGCGCATCTGACGATTAGGAGAGCAGGCCGCTCTCGAAAGCGGCCCCGATCATTCGGACAGGCGTGCGGTGTGGCGATTGTCAATGCAGCCATTGAGGGTAGCCCGCATCCGGGCGGCAAACGGATGTCGGCGCTTCCATGCTGGACATTACGGAAAATGCAATTCCATGAGATATGACCGGCATCAACTGGAGAGGTCCCGAAATGTCCTGGAAAAAATATCTCATTCTGTTTTCCGCCGCGGGTTTGACGACGGTGGCAACGAACGCCCTCGCGGCCGATATCATTACGATCGACGATACGAGCGTTTTTCCCGAGAGTCTTACGTCGACCACGGCGGGCGACATCATTATTGGCAGCGTCGGAAAGGGCGTGGTCTATCGCGCGAAAGCCGGGTCGGCAACGGCGACGCGCTGGCTTGATCCGGCCAGAACAGGTTTGACGGCGGTACTGGGCGTATATGCGGACAATCGCGCGAACACCCTTTATGTGTGCTCGATTTCGCCCATCGGCAAGACGCCGAAGCCCGAACTCTCCGCGCTGCTCACCTTCGACTTGACTACGGGGGCGCCCAAGGCGCGCTATCCCATGCCAAATCCCGACAAGGCCGTTTGCAACGATATCGACGTTGATGAAGACGGCACAGCCTATGTCACCGACACGTTCGTCGGTCAGGTCCTCAGACTGAAGAGAGACTCGAAACAGCTTGACGTGTGGATCAAAGACGAGCGCCTTGCGGGCATTGACGGCCTCGCGCTCGGCGACGGCGTACTCTACGTCAATACCGTGACAACAAACCGCCTCTTCAGCATTCCCATTGCCGCCGATGGCGCGGCTGGCGCCATCCTCGAGCTGAAACCCTCCTTGCCGCTGGCGAAGCCGGACGGCATGCGCGCGCTCGGTGGCAACAAGTTCCTGATGGCCGAAAACGCAGCCGAAGTGGGTCGGGTCACCGAAGTCACCGTCAACGGAGACAAGGCCGAGATCAAGGTCTTGAAAGTGGATCCAGGCGTTACCGCCATAACGGTCGTGGGCAACAAGATTTGGGTCGACAACGCCAAGTTCGCTTATCGCGATACAGCCATGAAGGGCAAGTCGCCCGAGCCGTTCGTCATTTATGCGATCCCTCTGCCATAATAGCGGAGGTGGAACTGTCTTTCATGCCATGCCCCGCCGGCGCCTTGGCACACCACACCGCCTCATCCCGGTTCTCCCTGAGACGGTAACGCGGTCGCTGCCGAGCGTTAGGAAGGCTTTTCCTCGACCGTCACGATTTTGGCTGATCGGGACGGGGCGTCGCCTTTGCGATGTGGCGCGCCGCCCTGCGGCCCGAGAATACGCCGTCGGACAAGGACATTCCGCTCATATAGCGATTTGCGCACACACCCACGGCAGCTCGTCCGGCGGCGTACAGACCTTCGATGGCTTTGCCCTTCGCATCCAGAACCGCTCCGCTATCCTCGTCCACCGCTAGGCCGCCCAGCGTCAGGAATGGTGCTAGCGCAAGTTTATTTCGAACGGACATGTTGATCGCGTGATAGGGCCCCTCCCCCACCGCCCGAAAATAGTTGGCGGACTTTCCCAAGGGGTCACCGGCGCCTCGTGCCACCGCGTCGCGGGTGGCCTGAACCTCCGCTTCGAGACCGGCCACATCGATACCGCACTTACGGGCCAGCGCGGCGAGCGTCCGACCTTTCCTGCTGCCGCCGAAGAGAATATTCCCCAGCGCCGGCAAGTACCACTGCATGAACTGTCCGTCGCCTTTGGGCATCAATTGCTTCCACAGTTTCCGCCACGTCTCACGGTCCAATATAAGCCAGGCGGCTCCATCTTCCTGCTCGGCGATGGCGCCGCCCAGCTCAGCGTTGTAGGCGTCCTCATTATAGAAACGCCGTCCCTTTCGGTTGACGACAATTCCTTCGACCAGAGCCGCAGGCGGAGCAATGATTCTGCCATAGAAGTTGTTGGCGAGCTTTCGCGTCGCGCCGCCTACCGTTTCCCCCAATTGTATACCGCTGCCATCACAGCCCATCGAACCCATGCGCAGCATCGCCGGAGCGAATGTGGCGTAAAGAGGCATATGCTTCTTCAGCATGTCCAGGTTGAAGCAGAAGCCACCGGTGGCGAGGATCACGCCGTGGCGCGCACGGATTCGGATCCTTCGCCCCTTGCCGACCTCTAGGTCACGTGCGGCAGCGATCGCCTTTTCCGCCTTGTCAAAAGTGAAAGGCATGGGGGCGACCTTCGCGTAGAGCTTACTGTGCAGTGCCTGGTCCTCGGCGCCGAGCTCGAGCGCCTCTACCCCGATCACCCTTCCGGCGCCGTCAACGAGTAGGCTCGTCACGCGCGTGTGCGTCCTGACGGGAATATCGCGCCGTTCAACGGCTTTTTTCAAAGCGGCGAAATAGACATGCCCCGTATAACCCTTTCCTACGACGCGATGGCCGCGGACCGCCGGCCGCGCTTTGGCCGCATAGGCCGGGAGCGGCTCGTTACCTGAATAGTACAGATACTTTCCATCAGGCGGATAAACCGTCTTGCCCGAGTGAACCCCACCACCAAACTCGACGCCCAGCCCTTCGAGCCACTCGATGTTCTGACGGCTATGCTCGCAAAATCGACGTAACGTCTCTTCGCTGACCGCATCACCGACTTCGAGCGACAGATACTTCATCATCTCTTCGACGCTGTCTTCGACACCGGCGCGCTCCTGGACGGTTGTTCCGCCGGCATAATGCACACCGCCGCTATATGCCGTGGCTCCACCGCCATCGAAGCGATCCAATATCAATACCCTCGAACCAAGATCCGCCGCCTCGATGGCGGCGCAGGCGCCGGCCCCGCCGAATCCCACGACAAGGACGTCGGCTGCAGCATCCCAATGCGCTTCGGCCGGGGCGTCGATGACGATACGG
>CAMLSA010000025.1 GCA_946482655.1 uncultured Sphingomonas sp.
GGCACTCCAAATACCAGACCGACATCGGCGTTGTTGAAGATCCGGATCGACTTGTCGTCACGGCTGTAACGCCCGCCGGCCGTGATCGTCAGCTGATCCGTCGGCTTGAAATAGACCTCGCCATAGACCGCCCAGTTCCTGATCTTGATGAAATTGTCGAAGACCGGGATCAGCGGACCGAAGGCGTCCCCCACCAGAACGGCGGCAAAGCGCGCCCGCGTGCGCTGATAATTGGCTCCGAGGAGGATGTTCAGATTACCGTCGAAAGTCGTTGTCAGGCGCGCTTCGTTGGTGAACGTCTTGTCATAGGCAGCCGGAACCGTGGCGGGAGCATCGGGCGAAAGCCGGTTCGGAATCTGCGAACCGCTGGCAACGGCGGTCGATCCGGGCAACTGAGGACAGAAATCGAACGTCCGGGCGAAGATATTGTCGTTGTCGGAGCAGGACGTGATCTTCGTGCGCCGATAGCCTGCGACATTCGTCACATTGAATGTGTCGGCCGTATAGGAAAGCTTGATGCTTCCCGACCACACGTCGACATCATTCTCGCCACCGCCGGCCTTGGGTACAATCGGCGAACGAAATGATTGGTAGAATCCCAGGCCCGTGGGAGCATTCGTCCCGTCAATCACCTGCGACCGGAGATAATCCGCGTCCATCTTCTGATACTCGGCCTTGGCCAAAACCCTGAAGTCGCTCGACGGCTCCCAAAGCATCTTGCCGCGGAACTGCCGGCGCGACGCCGCGCCCTCGCGCTGGCCGTTCACGACATTGCGGACAAAGCCACGCCGATTGTCCGTGGCCGCGGCAAAGCGAAATGCGAGGGTATCGGCCACCGGAAGGTTGATGACCGCTTCGCCATGCCGCGTGTTGAGACTGCCGTAGCCGACTTCCACATGGCCCTCGACGCCCTCCAGCGTGGGATCGGCGGTTGTGATCAGGATTGCGCCGCCGGTCGCGTTGCGGCCGTAGAGCGTGCCCTGCGGCCCTTTGAGAACCTGCAGCTGCGAAACGTCGACAAGGCCCGCCGAGCCGAACTGAGTCTGCAGATAGACATCGTCGACATAGATTGCGACACTGCCCTCGAGGCCAGGGCCCGAGAAGTTGGTGCCGCGACCACGAATATAAGGGTTGATGGTGCCGTTATCCTCCGGGAAGGTCAGACCCGGCGTGATGAACTGGAGGTTCTTGGTCTCGACGATCGAAAAGCGCTTTGCATCAAGCGGCGACACCGCCGTGATCGATATCGGAACGTCCTGCAGTCTCTGCTCGCGACGTTGCGCCGTAACCACGATTTCCTCACTGTTACCCGCCTCCGCGGCTGACGGCGGGGGCGCGGCCGCCTGATCCTCCGCACCGGCGCGGGCCGGCATCGCGAGGGCGGTGGCGGAAACGCTCGCCGTGATCAGCATCATCTTTCGGATAGTGGAAAATTTGCGCAGGCCCATGCCTTCCCTCCCTCGACGTGTAATTTTCACGCGTCACGCCCCGTTCGATCGGCGAAGCCACGTGCCGAACACACGACCACCTGCGCGCCCTCCGTCGGGCCGACACAGCGGGAAAGGGACGTGAACCCTTATTCAGACATCAACAAACGGACCGACCCGCCATATAAATAGACGTTCCAGCCGATGTCAGGACGGTGGTTTACGCCGTACCGTTCCGATTGCCAATATAAAAATGACTATACGGTCATATTTTGGAAAGGAGCCGACGAGATGCGGAACCGGGCGACGATGGCCGCGCGCCAAGTGTCGGCGCGGCGCCTCCAATCGGCCGGATATTCGTCGCCACCCGATGCTTGATGGGAACGTCATCGATCATGACGCCCGCCCCCGACCAATGACGCGTCAGTTCGATAGGATCTTCGATCTGGATTGACGGTAGCGAAAGTTGCCGGCCTTCACGCTTTTCCGCCAATTCTCAAATGCGACGCCGCGGGGGCCCGTATCGTCAGCAGGGCAATGAGGCTGATCAATGCCGCCCCGGTCAGGTAGGCTGCCGGCATGCGCGGTTCGCCAGTCATCCGGACGAGAGTTTCAAATATCCATAGGCTGGAGCCGCCGAAGATCGCCGCGCTGATGTTGAATCCAGCCGAGTAGGTCGTCATCAATCGCGCCTTGTCGATATATTCCGTGCAGTAGAGGCCCAGACAAGAGATGAAGGCGGATGTCCCCAATGCATATAGGCAAGTGCAGAGGGCAGCCGAAAGGATCGAACTGGCATGCACCAATCCAAATAAAGGCCAGCTCAGCGTCACGAAGAATAGGCATGCGGAGAGTAGCAGCGGCCGCCGGCCGATCCGGTCTGACAGTGCGCCCATGAGCGGGTAGCTGATCAACAAGGTCACCGTCGCCGTCATGCCGAGCAAGGAGGTCTCACGCGCTGTGAAGCCTATCGCCCTGAGATGCAGCGGCAGATAGGCGACGAGCAGATAATTGGCGATGAACGACAATGCGGAGAGCCCTATCGCCTGGAGCAGTTCGACACGCCCACCAGCGGTGGCGAAGGTATCGTGCAGGGGCGTATTGGACAGGGCACTCCTCGCGCGGAGCTTCACGAAGACCGGTGACTCCTCAAGGTGACGTCGAATGTAGAGGCCGACAAGCCCAAGAGGCAACGCAAACAGAAATGCGAGGCGCCAGCCCCAGTCATCGAAGACCGCCTCCCCCAGTAGTTCCTGAAGCAACCATATCATCGCCACGGCGAGCAGAAACCCCGCCGAATTCCCCGACATCAACGTCGCGGTGAACAGCCCCTTGCGGCGCGGGGGCACTGACTCGGCGACATAAGTGACTGCGGAGGTCGCTTCGCCCGCTGCCGAAATGCCCTGCAGGAAGCGAGCGACGACGAGCAAGGTCGGGGCCAGAAGCCCAAGCACATCCGTACCCGGCAAGAAGCCGACGGCCATTGTCGACACAGTCATCAGCGCAAGACTGTAGACGAGCACCGCCTTGCGGCCGAGCCGATCCCCCAGCACTCCGATCAAAATTCCGCCAAGCGGACGGGCCATGAAGGCGATGCCAAACACGGCAAGCGCGGCCAACAGCGAACCAGCTCGATCCGTCGACGGAAAGAAATGCATTCCGATCTGCGCTGCGGCCAGCGCGTAGATTCCATAGTCGTACCATTCGGTGACTTGGCCGACGAAGGTGGCAATCACGATCCTGCGCAGGCCCGGACTCGGGGGGCCGCCGATGTCACTGCCTTGAAGTTCTACCCCGGCATTTTCCACCGCCTTGGAGGACGGCGTCGCGATCGCGGAATTTCCGGGTGGCTTCACGATATCGTTCTCCAGTTCAGAAGCTGTAGCGCAGCTGTAAGCCATACATCCGGGGCGCGCCTACCGAATAGCTCGCCACACCCACGGACGCCGTGGCATGTCCACCCGTGAAATATTTTCTATCCGTTAGATTGTTGACGAACAATGCAGCATCTATACCACTTCCCGCAATTTTATTCAGTTCCAGACGCACGTTTATCAGATCATATCCCTTGACGATCGTGTATATTGGCTGATTGGACATCTGGAAATTGAATCTCGACGTCGAAAAATAGTTTAGTTGAATCGCCGCCTCGCTATCTAATTGGATAATATTTCTGGTATACCGCACGGTAACACTGCCGGTATATTTTGGAGCATAGCCGAAAAGGTCATTTTTTCGGTTAAGGGGAGGTGTGAAGCTCAAGTCGATGAAATTGGTGTAGTTGGTTCTATTGTAGGCAAAGAAACTGCTAATCTCCAATCCTGGGAGTGGCCGGAGCATATTTTCGATCTCGATTCCGGAAATGTGCGCGGTCGCGGTGTTGCTCAGCGAGGTAATCGTCCGGGGGGCGCCGTTAAGAATGACGGCGGGCAGCTGAAGCTGTCGCTTGATGTCGTCATACCAGCCATAATAGGCGGCTACATTGAAACGCACCGGCATTCCTCCAACGCGAAGGTCGGACTTCATTCCGATCTCGACGTCCTTGAGCGTTTCCGATCCGGCGATATTGCTCTGCACCGAGACGATCGCTCGCGCGTTGAAGGCGCCCGCGTTGTAGCCCCGCCGGTGTGCCGCATAAAAAAACAGGCCGTCGGCGGCCTTGTAGTTGACGTCGAAGGAATAGGTGATGTCGTCGAACTTTGCCGAATTGGGAAGATGACACGGTGGAGCCGTCACCGCTTGGGTTACCAGGGTTTCGCCATTCGGCCCTCCCCCCGGCACAATCGATGTCGTCGGCCCGACATTGCATACGACGGTTGGCGTCGACAATGGGAGGTTAGTCGTAAAGCTTCGCAGATCGACCTTCCGCCTGTCCTTGGTATAACGCGCACCCGCGCTTGCCGTCAGCCGATCGGTGAACTTGTAGGTCAGGCTGCCGAACGCTGAATAGGATGTGTTGGTGATGAGGCCGCCGGTCGTGCTGCGGCTGGCTGGATTGTCGATCCGGGCCAGCGGCACGCCCGTATAGGCCGAGTTGAAATCCGTGCCACGCTCCCGAAAATAATAGAGCCCAGCGATGAAATCAAACTTGTCGAAATGGCCGAGGATCTGCACTTCTTCCGTCAACTGCTTGAAATTATTTGTGGTTTCAAGCGACTGCACGCGAGCCGCCGAAGCGTCGGTGTCAAAGTTCTGATGCGATCGCACATGGCGATAGCCGAAGATGTTCTTGAGCTTCAGCCTATCCGTCAGTTCGAGCACCGAAGTGTTGCTGACGTCGAACGCACGGGTGCGATCGAACTGGATCTCATTGGCGAGATTCCGATATGGGCGTTGTGCGCTGTAGAGACCGGCGGCGGCGATCGCCGCGCGGTTGCCGGCGTCCGCCACCTGACTATTGGCGTTGATGATGATGCCGGCCGTGAACGCCCCGACCGGATAAAGGCCGGGCGTGACGGTGCCGATTCCATTGCCATTGTTGCGGTAGTAGGAGGCCACGGTCGTGGTCACGAAGCCGTCGAAGGGCTCCCAGGCGACGGAACCACGCACACCCCAGTCATTTTGGTCGCTGAGCGCCTGGCCGGTGGTGCCCGAGATGACATAGCCGTCGCGCTTCGTTCTGAAACCCGCAAACCGGGCCCGCAATCCTTCAGCAACAGGAATATTGACGGCTCCCTCGACACCTCGAAGGTCGTAATTCCCGGCCCTCGCCTGAAGATAGCCTTCAAGCCTGTCCGTGGGCGTCTGCGTGCTGACAAGGATCGCGCCGCCAATGGTATTGCGGCCGAACAACGTGCCTTGGGGACCGCGCAATATCTGCACCGACTTCATGTCATAGAAGCTGGCCAGAACGCCGTTGGGCCGCTGCTGGATAACGTCGTTCATGTAGATCCCGATCGTCGGATCCAGCGTGCCGGTGACATCGAAGGTGCTGATACCGCGGATCGAAAAAAAGGGTACGCTGGCGCCGCGTGAACTGACGCCGAAGGTAACCGATGGCGCGGAGCGCGTAAGATCCTGGACATCACGTATGCTGCCTCGCTCGAGCGCCTTGCCCCCGAGGGCAGTCACCGCGACCGGCACCGTTTGAGCGGCTTCATCGCGGCGACGGGCGGTCACGAGAATTTCTTCGCCAGCGACCGGTTCAGCCGGGGATTCGTCTGCGGCGGAGGGCGTGATGGTATCGGGCATCGGCGCGGCAAGCGTAACCGCGGCGATCTTGCGGCGCATAGGATTCAAAGTGTAAACGCCTGATCGCGACCGTGTCCAGCCGACACCCGTACCCCGGAACATGCGATCCAGTATCGCTTCGACTTCGAGCTGCCCCCGTACCGCGTTGGTCCTCACATCGGCCAAGGTCGTGCTCGCCGCGATCACGTCCACACCGAACTGCCGCGCGATCTCGGGAATTGCGCTGCTTGCCGGTTGCTCTGCAATGTCGACACTGATGACCTGAGCGGCGACGGGCGCCGCCATCACGGTCGCTGGCACGGCAAAGACGCTGGCCAAAAGCGTGTGAGATTTCATTGCTTCCTCCCCGCTTCGGAACTGATCGTTCCGAGTTTCATGGAAGCTTAGATGCGCCAAGCCGTCGTTTCCGCCGCACTGATTGATTCATGATTCATTTTTTGAGTAAAACTCCACCGTTGCGGCCGACCATACCGAGACTGAACATACCGGCGACAGCGGATGCGAATTTAAGGGGTTGCGTCGCGGAGAAGACGCCTGTCACCTTGAGCCGAGCGATCGAGGGATCGTCGATATGGATGTGTTGATCACTGTACCGCGCGAACATCCGTGCCGCAGCACCGAGTTCCGTTGAATCGAACATTAGCTTGCCATAGCGCCAACTCAGATCTCGGCCCATAGTCCGTTCACTCAACCGCTCCACGTCCGCGCGCCCATCGGCGCCGATCGACAAGCGCATGCGAGGGCCGGCGAGAACAGGCGCAGACGTCGGCAGCACCATTTTGACCACTCCGGCCTGTACGGTGAGACTAACGGGTTCGTTATCGATCCGACGCAGATAGAATTGGGCGCTTTCGCACTGGACTTCGAAAAGGCCGGCATCGACTTCGCAGCGCTGCGCGCCTGGCGGGATATGGAACAAGGCCTCTCCCGCCACCAGCACGATCTCGCGCCGGTCGTCGTGGACCGTCAAGCGCACCTCGGACGCCGTATTAAGCGTGATCGCAAGGCCATCGGCCAGTTCGACGCGACGCGTTTCGCCGATGCTTGTTCGCAACACCGCCGCCTCGGCGCGTGACCCGGGATCGATAAAAGGGCTGATCACGGCCCCCGCCGCCAGCAGGCACCCCAGGCCGAGCAGGGCGCGTCTGCCGAGCTCGACCCGAAGAGGCGCACCCCTTTCATCGATGATGAAAGGCTCCGGTGGCGCCGGAGTCGTGAGCGAGGATGAAGGAAGCAAGTTGAGCCGATCGAAGCCCGTCCCGAGGGCCTTCGCCCGGTGTGCGACATGGAGCACCGCGCGGGCCCGTAGCAAGGCCCCCTCGCAACGACAGTCGGCCGCGAGCCATGCCCGGAGCCTTGCCTCATCCTCGGACGACGGTGGTCCAGCATCGAGGAGGACTGCCCAGTCGGCTGCCCTCTCCTCAATCGCGGTCGATACAGTTTTCCCGTCCATCATTTCGTCGAAGAGAGCCGCTCGCGTTATTCCCGGTCGCTGTCATAGATGCCTGGGCAGGGGCACTTCCGCCTCGGCCAAGCCGCTTCATCAAAATTTTCAGGCACCTGGCCATCTGCTTTTGAACCGCATTCTCGGAAATACCGAGGTGCCGAGCGATGTCGCGGTAAGGGAGATCGTCCATGATGCGCATTTCGAACACGATTCTGGCCGCCGGAGCAAAATCGAGCACGGAATGCGCGAGAAGCAGCAGCTGTTCGCGATCAGCAACGACCTCTTCGGGTGTCGGTACGTCGCTACGGACGTGGAGCCGTTCGAATTCGGAGACACTGTCGATCGGCACGACGCGCATATGTCGGATATGCTGGAGGACTAAGGATCGCGCGATCCGGTGCAGATAAGCCGCCGGTGTGTGGATCGAGCGCACATCCGGAAGCTGGGCCAGCTTTACGTAGCACTCCTGCACGACATCGTCGACTTCAAGCCCAATCGGCAGGCGCCACATGGCCAGCTTTCGACGTAAAGCGGGTTCGAGCGGAACGATGTGCTCCGCAACCCAAACGACGCGAGCTTCATCGCCCTTCTCGAAAACGAGCCCTCTCCCAATCCGTAAGCATGTCGCAACGTGATCGTCGGGAATGCGAGCGGAAAAGCGATGCGCCGAGATCTTTCCCGGTGCGCAGGACCGCCGCAACCGGATCTCAGACGGATGCCGCTTGCCGTCCATCCTGGGCATGCGCGCCGAGAACCGGTTTGAACACGCCCAGGCTGATGAGCTTGCCATAGGCGGTTATGACTTCACGAGGAGGAGAGTGAACCCGCCCGTCTGTATAGCTGTAGTGCTGACACAGATAATTGCGCGCGCCGAGCATGATATGAATGATCACTTCGAGTTCCGCGTCGGAAAATTCCACACTCTCGTTTCGTTCCTGGCGTAACGCCTTGAGATAGTTCCTCGAGACCATTTCTATATGTGTGTCATAGGCAACTGGCGCATAGATTTGCGCCTCGGTCAGAATACGCAGGAATTCGGGCATTTCGAGGAGGAAATCAAAGAAGGCGGTGAAGCGCATGAGTTCGCGCTCGCCTCCGACCAGATCCGGAGTCAACTTTCCCGCGATATATTTCAGAAGACGTTGACCGACCGTCGGCAGCAACTGATCCAAAAGATCCTGCCGGTTGGGGAAATAGTTGTAGAAGGTTCCCTGCGCCACGCCCGCAAGCCGCGTTATCCGCGACACCGTCGCTCCTGCATAGCCTTCGGTACCGACCACCTTGATCGCCGCATCGAAAAGGCGACGCCTGATCAATTCTGCTTTCTCCGCTCTGGTAAGCCGGAGTTTCCGAGATTGAGGAACTTTCTTAAGGGCGATCGCTCCATTACCCGATTTCATTCACTCAACTCCTGCCTCAGAACCTTCTTCAATACCTTGCCGGAAGGGTTGCGGGGGAGAGTTTCCAAAATGAACAATCCCCGCGGCACCTTATACGAAGCCAGATAACGCCTGCAATGAGCGCTTAATGAATCCATATCCAGACGCGCGCCCGGCTTCAACACGATCGCAGCGACCGGCTTTTCTCCCCATTGCTGATCGGGGAGGCCGATGACTGCCACATCTTCGATTTCGCGCATCAGGCTGATGACGCGTTCCACTTCCTGCGAGGCGATATTCTCGCCGCCCGAAAGGATCATGTCCTTCTTCCGGTCAGTTATGAATAGGAATTGATCGTCATCGAGAAGGCCGATGTCACCGGTCCTGAACCAATCCCCAAAGAAGCTCTCGCGTGTCTTTTCGGGATCGTTCCAATATCCGCTCGTCACTTTTGGACCACGCAGACAAATCTCGCCCTCGCTATTGGCCGGCAGCTCATGGCCATCGTCGCCTCTGATACTGACCTGGACATGCGCCAGCGCTCTCCCGGTCGAACCAATCTTGGCCAGCTCGAATCCCGGATCCATCAAAGTGTCCCCGCCGCAGCTCTCCGTGAGCCCGTAAGCATCTATGTACCGCGCCATGGGGAACCGGGCAGCAAATTGCCGCACACGTTCCTCCGGTGTTCGCTCGCCGCCGGCGATAACCCAGCGCAGGGACGACAGATCGTAGCTGCGCGCCGGACTGCAGCCCAACAGCGCCGCGGTCATTACCGGCGCCAGCCAGACCCCCTCTATCCCGTCCCGATCGATCGTCGCCATGACGAGCTCGGGATCGAAATTGCGTTCTATCGAAAGGCAGCCCCCGACCCACAGCACGGCAATCCCCGGCAGATCGAACGCACCGACATGATAGAGCGGGCCGCAGATCAGCAATCGGGTGTCACGGCTGAGACCCAATGCGATGACCTGGTCCATGGATTTAAAGTAGAAATTTTCGTAGGTGTGGATAACGCCCTTCGGCCGGGAAGTGGTCCCGGACGTATACATCAACCGCAATATACTCTGCGTTTCCCGCGGCGCGGCGGCTGCATGGGTGTTGCCATTGGCCAGCACTCGCGCATCGTGTTGGGCGGTCTCGTCTACAATAATACTCGCAATATCATTCGGCGCGTTGCCGGCCAACTCTTCGTCCACGAAGATGAGCTTCGCACCAGCATCGTCGAGGATGTGCGCAATTTCCTCCTGCGACAGCCGGAAATTCAGCGGCAGCATGACCGCGCCGATGTGGCTGATGGCAAAGCAGATCTGCAGATAGGCCGCGCTGTTCTTCATCAGCAGCGCCACCGGGTCCCCCTCCGAGACATTCAGCTGACGAAGCAGCGCGCCAATACGGGCGATGCTGTCGGAGAATTCCGCATATGAAATCTCACCGCCGTCATACCGTATGGCGCAGCGGTCGCCCGCCCGAAGAGCGTGGGCGATAATGAACGAGGACAAATTGACCATGCCGGCTTCCTAAGCTTCAACCGGAAACACCGTCGATCCGAACAATCAGTTCAGATCGAGCCGCAGTCGCTTCAATGTCATCGAAGCGATCTTCCATTCCCCATCGACCTTCACATAATCCTCGAAATAGTGACCTGCTCCGCGCATCCGCACGGGAGCTCCGTTGCTTTGCGGCATGCCCTTCGGGGCATCCAGATCGTCGGTCATGCCCCAAATCCCCGTGGCGGCACCGTCGGACGTGAGGGAGATTTCGGGCATATAGCCTTGGTGAACGGAAATGACATTCTCAATCGTCGCCTTGGCGAATTGCACGAAATCATTCGCGCTCGAATAATGTACATTGATCTCCGGAAAAGATATTTTCGCGTCTTCAGTGAAAATCGTTGAGAGATTTTCCCATTCCTTCCAGTCTAGATAGCGAAAATATCGCGCCTTGAGCTGTTTTATTTCCTCTATCTCTTCAAGAATCGACATAGTCTGTCTCCCAACAGGTCATTTCATATCATTACCCAACGCGGCGACACGCTGCTTGAACTCGGCAATTCTGTCGAGACGCTCGCTGAGGCCCACACCGGAATTCTTCAGGGCGGGCGCATTGCCGCCGAGCCGATGCCACATGATCGGCGACTCCGTATTGAACGTCACGCGGGTTGCGCCCAGCCGCCGCCACATGAGGAAGTTCTCGATGCATTCGTCCATCGTCCGATCGCGCAGCCGGACGATGCCTTCGATGCCGATCGACATAGGATCACGCCCATGCTTCTCGGCAAGCGAATGAAGCCGCTCGATACTCCGCCCGAGCTCGGCTTCGGAAAGCGAAGAGGGTGGATACCAGCCGTCGGCGATCCTGGCCACGCGGTCGAGGACCGCATCCGCGGCCCCTCCCAACCAGATGGGGATCGGTCTCTGGTCGGGGAGCGGATTGATACCCACGCCGTTCAACACATGCCACTGGCCTTCGAAACTCACCGATTCTCGAGTCCAGAGCAGGCGCAATACCTCGATCTGCTCTTCCGAGCGCTTGCCCCTGTCCTTGAAGTTCATCCCGAGGCCCTGATATTCCAGCTCATTCCAACCGGTACCGAAGCCGAGGCGAAGCCGGCCGCCCGACAGCACGTCGATCTCGGCCGCCTGCTTGGCAAGCAGAACGGTTTGGCGCTGCGGGAGAATGATCACCCCGGTCGCGAACTCGATCCGCTCGGTGATCGCCGCGAGATATCCATATAATATCAGCGGTTCGTGGAACAGGTCGTCCTTGGTGTAGATCGGAGGGGCGCCATTCCGGGGGCGCCAGTCCTTGTGCACCTCCATATCCGCCCCCAGGACATGGTCGTACAGCATCAGATAATCGTAACCCAATGCCTCCGCGGATCGGGCGAACTGTCGAATATGCGACGGGTCTCGGCCTATCTCTATCTGCGGAATCGTGACGCCTAGCTTCATAGTGGATTGGGTCCGAAATAATGTCGAAGAGTCACCGTGATCCCCCCGATGGAGTGCCGGTCGCCGGTGGGAGAAGGTTGAGATTGCCCCTCACGAACTCCGCAATTTCGGCAAGCGCATCGGCTGTCTGCCGTGTTTCCGGTTGATTGAGCTGAAACACATGAGCCATTCCCGGATAGACGCTGAGTTGCGCCGCTACACCTTGCGCGCGGGCTCGGGCCACCAGCCTGTCGCTGTCCTCGATCATGATTTCCCGACCACCGACCTGCATCAGTATCGGAGGAAAAGCGGTGAAATCGCCATAAAGGGGAGAGGCATAGGGATGAATGGGATCCGCACCATCAAGATAGAGCCCGGCCGCGCTCCGCAGCATTTGCTGGGTAACGCGGGGATCGTCCACATCGGGACGCGGATCACCACTGACCGCGAGATCCGTCCAGGCCGACAAGGTCACCACGCCGGCGGGAAAAGGCAGTCCCTCGTCACGCGCGGCCAGGAGCATGGCCAGGCTCAACCCGCCCCCCGCGGAATCGCCGATGACGATGATGCGCGCGTCCGCATGCATGCGGATCAGATGGCGGTAGACCTCCAGCACATCATCCAAAGCGGCGGGGTAAGGATGTTCCGGTGCAAGACGGTAGTCAGGCACGAATGCGGCGACCCCCGTCGCCTGCACGATCTTGTCTATCAACGGGCGATGACTACGAGGCGACCCCTTTGAAAATCCGCTGCCGTGGAGAAACAGCAACAATGCGTCACGCGCCGGATCGGGTGGAGACAGGATTTCAGATTGCCCCGGCCCATCGCCCCAGGGCTCTACCTTGCTCGCCACGACGGCCGATGAGCCCGCCGCGTCGAGGCGCTCCCGCCACGCGACGAGCGCCTCATCCGGCCTGGAGGGACCCAATTGCTCACCGACATAGACTATTTCCCGCTTGGGCATCACAATCTCAATTCCGAGTTCAACCGCGCCACTTGCCTTTAGTCCGATTCCGGTAGGGAAAGGCCTGCTGCGGCTGGTCAGCTCTGCATGTCGCGGCGCAAAATGCCTAATAGTCTGCGGGTGCCCTCACTCTCGATCGCGCGGGACGGAGGATTCGGCCATTTCCGAGATCGGCATCCCGGAGCGCGTGAGCTGGAACTCCTCCGTCAACGCGTTTTCGCGCCAATCCTCGAGCTGCTCCTTATACGCCAGCACGCCAGCACCATAGCCTTGCGAGGCGATGCCGGTCTCCACGTTTCCACCCTCATTGTTGAGATAGCCCGGCGTACACTCCGCCAGAAACTGAATGTCGACCGCCGCGCAGCGCCGCAACTCCGCCAACCATCGCTGCTCCGCCTCCTCGGTGGCTTCGAACACGTCAATCCGATGGTCGGTGCAATATCGCACGATATGGGCAAAATGCTCTGCCTGCAGCTTGAGATTGTAGGTTACGTTCCAGCTGAACGCCGCATGCCGCACACCTCCGATTAGGCAAAGGTTAGGAAAACCATGCACGAACATGCCGTGCACCGAAATCATCCCGTTTTCCCACCGTTTCTCGAGCGTAGCGCCATCGCGGCCCACCAGTTCGAGCCCGCCCGCCCGGTCGAGCGGGACCGCGACTTCGAAGCCGGATGCAAAGATGATGCAGTCGACAGGATATTCCTTGCCGTCGACGATGATGCCGTTTTCGGAGACCGCTTCCAGGCCGTGCCCGTTGGTATCGACCAAGGTCACGTTGCTGCGGTTGAAGGTTTCATAATAGCCGTCGAGGAAAAGTGGACGCTTGCAGAACAAGTTATACCATGGCTTCAACGCTTCGGCCGTCGCCTTGTCCTTGACGCGCTCGTCAATCTGACGGCGGATCTGCTCCATGATCTTGAAATCCACGATCTCCGATGGCGAAACGCCGATCTTTTGGGCATCCGCGCCATATTTCTCGCCCGCCGAGTTGAAGGCGTGGAACATCTCCGTCCAAGTGTCGGCCACCAGGTCCTTCTCCTGGGGCCGTCCGACCGTGATGGCGGAAAAATTGGTCGCCCGATCGTACCACCAGTCACTCCCCAGACTTCCCCAGAAGTGAGGGTCGGTCGGGCGATTCTTCCGATCCATAACCGCAGCCGGCGTGCGCTGCACGACAAGAAGATGGCCGGCGTCCCTCGCGAGAGCGGGGATCAGCTGGCAGGCAGTCGCCCCTGTGCCCACGATCGCCACGCGCTTGTCGGCGAGCTTGGAGAGCCCCCCCGTCTCATCCCCGCCCGTGTAGTCATAATCCCAGCGCGAGGAGTGGAAGGTCTTCCCCTTGAACCTTTCCATTCCGGTAACGTTCGGCAATTTGGGGCGGCTCATCGGACCGCTTCCAAGACAGGCGAAGCGTGCGTTGATCACGTCCCCGCGGTCGGTCTTCACCACCCAGCGGGACAGCCCGGCATCCCATGCCATCGACGCAACACCGGTGTGAAAGCAAGTACGGTCGTATAGGCCCAGCTTACGACCGATCCGCGCCGCGTTGGCGCGGATTTCCTGCGAGCGGGCGAATTTCTGCGTGGGCATCTCGCCGCCATCCTCGAGC
The DNA here is from genome assembly GCA_946482655.1 of uncultured Sphingomonas sp. The sequence goes on from CAMLSA010000025.1 coordinate 13,951, forward strand.
AGCGGCATGTAGATGTAGGATTCGATATCGCAACGGCAGTCGGGATAGCGGTTCCAATACCAGGTCCCGCCGAAATCGGCCGCCTTCTCGACGATCAGGAAGTCCTGAATCCCCTCCTCCAGGAGCGAATTGGCCGCCAGCAGACCGGCATGGCCGCCACCTATGATGAGCACCTCGACTTCCTTGGTGAAGGAGGGGCGCTCCTCGATCTCCGGATTGAACGGGTCGCGCGCAAAATCGCCCTGATCCAGATCAACCTCGCGATATTGGTCGAGGCCTTCGGGACGAACGCGCCGGTCCCGCTCCTGGAGGTATTTGCGCTTGAGTTGAGGAATGTCCGGCAGATCATCAAACAATTTCATCTCAATCCTCACCCTTCGGCCTCGGCCAAAACCCGCTGCGCGTATTCCGACGCATGTGCGTCGGCGCGCTTCATCCTCGATCGGCCAGAGGCCAAATCATCTGTTGCATACACCTCGGGGCGATAACGCTCCTCTCTGGTTAACACAAGAATGAATCTACATTCTTCATTTTTCGCAGCCCCGCCGAGACGCGCGGGAATCGCGCAAATTCCGGCTTTACTTGGCAATCAGCAACAGGATCGAACAGGCATTTCTTACCGGAATGGCCAAGACACCCTTGCATCTCCTTATATAATATGAACACAAGATCATTAAATCATCATGTGGCGATCCGATCTGAACGCGGCCGGCGGGCCGAGGATTGACGATCCATTTCGACGGAGGCTGCGAACGCGCCGCGTGCGGCGGAGGCGCGGCGGGCAGCTTCGCGAGAGAAAATCGTCATCAAAACTGATAGTCATCCTACGACGACAGCTTGGCGGAACCGAATCCATGGGCCCGAAGGAAGAGTTTTCGAGAAAGAAGGAGTTGGGCCAGTTCCTTCGTTCGCGGCGCGAGCGGATGCCTCTCTCACTCGACAGGTCGTTAAATCGCTCCCGGCGCCGAACACCGGGAATGCGCCGGGAAGAAGTGGCGGAAGCAGCGGGTGTAGGAGTCAGCTGGTACACCTGGCTCGAACAGGGCCGCGACATCATGGTGTCGCAGGAGATCCTCCGCAGAATTTGCCGAGCCCTGCAACTCGATCCCGACGAAACTCGGCATGTGTTCCGGCTCGCCGGGCGGACCTCACCGGAGGAGGCTGAAGGCACTACCACAGGAGTAAAGCCGTCTCTTCAAAACGTCTTAAATGCGCTCGAGCATGTGCCCGCCTATGTCCACAATGCCCGGTGGGACCGCATCGCATGGAATGATGCCTCCCTTGCGCTCATGGGCGATTTCTCGAAGGATCCGCCCGAGGAGCGCAACACGATCTGGCGTACGTTCCTGAATCCGGCGGTCCGCGAATATAGCGCGGACTGGGATCATCTCGCCCGGATCATCGTGGCGGAGTTCAATGCCAGCCTCGGCCGTCAATTCGACGAGCCTTGGCTCAAGGAATTCATCGACCGCCTTGGCGCGCTGTCACCCGAGTTCCTCGCCCTGTGGAATCAAAGGGAAGTCCTTCCACGCCGCGAAGAAAGGACCCGCATCAACCACAAGGGTGTCGGCCAACTCCACCTCGAACGATCGATCTTCCAGGTACCCTATGAGCCGGGCCTGAGCATGGTCATATTCACGCCCCTCCCCGACGAGGACACGCCTGAAAAGCTGCGCAGAATGGTGAAGGAGTTCAAGGCAGCCAAGCAAAGCTGAGAGTCGGGCGGATGGGCTTCGGCGAGCGGTGTGCTCCCTGCTCAAGGGCAGCTGAAATCAAAGCTCATCGGGCGAGATCTTCGCGGATCATCACCCCGGCCTTTGCACCGATCATCATCGACGCCGCATTCGTGTTGCCCGACACGATTGCCGGCATGATCGAGGCGTCGGCTACCCGCAATCCGTTGATTCCCCTTACGCGCAGCCTGGCGTCCACCACCGCGTCAGTTCCGGTTCCCATCTTGCAGGTACCGACCGGATGAAACACCGACGCCGCATTGAGACGCACAAAACCGAGCAAATCCTCGTTACTCTGCGCGTCTGGACCGGGAAGGGTCTCGCGAGACATCGATGCCAGGGGGTCATGCGAAAAGATTTGCCGCATTACCCGAATGCCGGCGACCATCAGCGCTCGGTCCTCCTCGCGGTCCAGGAAATTGGGTTGCATCACGGGTGCATCGCGCCAGTTCGCGCTCTTCAGGCGCAGCCAGCCGCGCGACTTGGGCCGAAGCGGCGATGCCGCGGTTGTCCAACCCGGCACCGCGCCGGGCACGATCCGCTGGGTCGGCGACATTTCGATCGTATAGGGTTTGAACATGATCTGCAGGTCGGGCCGGTCCAGGCCCGGATCGGACTTCACGAAGGCCGCAACCTGCGAGGCGCCGATCGTCAACAGGCCGGAGCGGGCGACGACGTACCGAAGAACTTCCGGCACCAGACGAACCCCCCCCATCTGGCGATTGATCGAGTGGTGCGCCGCAACCCCGGCGATATGCTGCACCAGCAGATGATCGTGCAGATTCTGCCCCACTCCGGGCAAATCCAGCGCAATCTCTATGCCCAGCTCTCGCAATTGGTCGGCCGGGCCGATGCCCGACAACATCAGCAATTGCGGGGAATTCAATGCTCCGGCACTGAGGACCACCTCGCGCGCGCGCACCGTGTGGCTGACGCCTCGGCGGTTGACGACCAGCCCGGCGACCTGCCGGCCTTCGAGCAATATCCTTTGAGCCTGAGCCTCGGTCCAGATCTCGAGATTGGCCCGCCGCTTGACCGGCGCCAGGAAGGCCGAGGCGCTCGAAGCGCGAATACCGCCGGCGATCGTGAACTGATAATAGTCGGCCCCGTGCTGATCCGCCCCGTTGAAATCATGCGTCAGCGGATATCCGGCCGCCTCACAAGCCTGGAGGAAGGCATCCCCGCTCGCATGCCGAAATCTCGGCCTTGTGACTGATAATTCACCTTTCCCGCCGTGCCATTCGCTTTCGCCGTCTTCGTGCCGTTCGAGGCCCTTGTAGACGCGAAGAACGTCCTTCCAGCCCCATCCGGGGTTGCCGGCGGCTTCCCACTCGTCATAATCCTGGGCCTGACCACGGATGTAGATCATTCCATTGATCGAGCTCGACCCACCCAGCGTCCGGCCACGCGGCCAGTAGATCGTGCGGCCGTCCAGCTGCGCTTGCGGCTCGGTCATGTAACCCCAGTTCAAGGTGGGATGGACGTAAACCTTGCTGATGCCTGCCGGGATTTTCAAAAATGGGCTGAGATCCCGGGGACCTGCTTCGATCAGCAGGACGCGAATGCGCGGATCGGCGGACAAACGGTTGGCGAGCGCGCAGCCCGACGAACCTGCCCCCACGATTACGCAGTCAAAGTCGGGCTGGCTCATCAAGCTACTATCCTCTCAGACCGTCCCGGGAGCCATGGCCAAGGCGCCCAATTGGTCAGCCGCCCTTGCCCCAAGCAGACGGTAGATGCAACCTTGCCAAGGATAGAATGAATATATATTCATAAAATTGCGATCGATCGAAGCCTGTCTTGCCAACGCGGATGGTATGCGAATGCGGCGATGCGTTTTTAGGAGAGCGTAATGACGTTGATGAACATCGGGGATATTGTCATCCGCCCCGTCATAGACGGCTACCTCACCTTTCCGGCCGAAGCGGATTATCCCCATCCCGGTTCACCCGATTATGAGGCGCATCGCGAAACGCTGCAGCCGGACGGCCGGCGCCGAATGACGCTGGGCAGCTTCCTCGTTCAGCTGCCCGCGGAGCCTGATCGGCTCATTCTCGTGGACGCCGGGAGCGGCGCGGCGCCGGGCCATGTGGTCCGCCCTCGGGCATGTACTTGTCCGGCGCATGCCGCCCCTGCGATGCAAGCCTTTTACGACGCTCATGGAATGACGGAAGAAGCCCGTCAGGGCCATCTGGACTGGCTTGCCCAAACCGAGACCTGCCACGGCTTCCTTCTTCAGAGCCTGGCAAAAATAGATGTCAGGCCAGAACAGATCACCGACGTCGTGCTGTCGCATCTCCACTTCGACCATATCGGTTGGGTCAGCAATGGCGGGGCACCCACCTTTCCTAATGCCACCATCCGCGTGCAGCAGAAGGACCTCGATCATTTTCTGCTTCCCGCGCAGGCGATCGACGACGCGATGTACGAGGCGGCCTGGAACGTGGTGCCGAGCGCGCAACGGCTCGCGCCGGTGTTGGACCGTATGGAGACATGGGACGGAGACATCACGTTGGCGCCCGGGCTCGATGCAATGGCGACGCCCGGCCACACGCCTGGACATTCGGTGTTCGTCCTCTCTTCGAAGGAGAAGCGTGGCATGCTGCTCGGCGATGTCGTCCATTGCCCGTTGCAGCTGACGGATTCCGACTTCTCAGTGATGGCGGACATCGACCCGGACTTAGCGGACCGCCAGCGCGAGCGCATCTACCGCGAAATTACCGGCGATTTGCCGGTCGAAGTCGCTGCGGCACATTTTCCAGACCTCCGCTTCGGACGCGTCCTCAAGGGAAAGGGCCGCTCGGGATGGACCTTCGTAAATTAATATGAACCGGCAAAATTCTGAGCCGTGTCCCGAGTGGAAAGGATGCAGGTGACTCAGTCGCCCACGCTGGCACGAGACCCAAACCCGGCGCCCGTCGCACCGCCGCTTGTTATTGAGCATCCGGAAAATGCTGATTGGTCCGACGAAGCGGATGTCCTCGTCGTCGGCTTCGGCGGTTCCGGCGTGTGCGCGGCCCTGGAAGCTCGGGCAAGTGGAGCCGACGTGCTCGCCATCGATCGTTTTGCCGGAGGAGGCGCGACCCGCTTCAGCGGCGGAGTGGTGTATGCCGGTGGCGGCACCGCGATCCAGCGCGAAGCCGGCGTCGAGGATACGCCCGACGAAATGGCGAAATATCTCGCCATGGAAGTCGGCGAGGCGGTGCCGGCCGAAGTCGTTCGCCGATATTGCGACGAAAGCAGCGCGCAGCTCGACTGGCTGATGGAGCACGGCGTTCCGTTCAACAGCAGCTTCTACCGAGAGAAGATCGTCTACCCTCCGGAGGGCTTTTTCCTGCAATATTCCGGCAACGAGAAAGCGCCCGAATATGCTGAAAAGGCCAGGCCGGCAGCACGGGGGCACCGCACCTTCGGAGAAGGCTTCACGGGAAATGTCTTCTTTGATCGGCTCCGCGGAACCGCCGAAAAAAAGGGCGTGCGTGTGCTGGAGCATTCGCCCGTGACGCGCCTGGTTCTGGACGGGTCCGGAAGGGTGATCGGCGTGCAGATCCGCGCGCTCGATCCGGCGGCGCGAGCGGAGCATCAGCGCCTGTACGACAAGGTGGACCCGATGAAGCCTTTCAACGCGGGACCTGCCTTGCGCGCATCGCGCGCTGCGGCGGCGCTCGAAGCTGCGAAGGGCGACGAGCGATTGATACGAGCACGGCGAGGCGTCATCCTCACGGCCGGCGGCTATTCCCATAATCCGGAAATGATGCGCGAAAGCGCGCCTCTTCTGGCGGCCAACCTGCACGCGACGATGCGGATGGCTTCACTTGGCTGCAATGGATCCGGGCATCTCCTGGGAACATCGGCCGGAGCCCGGATCAAAGGTCTTGAAAAACTCTATGTCGGCCGAGTGATGTCGCCCCCCGGACCCTATCTGCACGGCGTCCTCGTCAATCGCCGGGGCGAGCGCTTCGTCAACGAGGACGGCTACAATTCGATCGTGGGTGGGGCCATTCTGGACCAACCCGATGGACAGGCATGGCTGATCCTGAACCGTCGCGACTTCTGGCGTGCCATCAGGGAATGCCTATTCAGTGGTTGGGCCACCTTCCGTTATTTCGGCGGGGCCGCCCTGCTCAACATTCTGTTCGGCGGGACAAAGCACGCCTCTTCGATGACGAAGCTGGCAAAAAAATTGGGGATGGACGCAGGCAGGCTGAAGGCCACCGTCGACGCCTATAACGCCCCGACTGGCGGCGCGGATGCATTCGGGAAGCTGCCGGAGAACCGCGCCCCGCTCGACGACGCGCCATTCTGGGCCATCAATTTTTCCATCTCCAACACCTTCGCGTTCACGCAGCTCTTCACCATCGGTGGTTTGCTCGTCGACAACGATACGGGTAATGTTCTCGATGGCGAGGGGAAAGCGGTGCCCGGCCTCTTCGCGGCGGGAAGAAATGCCTACGGCCTGTGTTCGAACCTCTATGTGAGCGGCCTTTCGATCGGTGACTGCGTTTTCAGCGGCCGCCGCGCGGGACGATATTGCGCCGAAGGCGTCCCCCCTTGCGACGCACCCTGAATCCCGCGCATTGCCGCGACCTCAGCCTGCCACGACCGCACTGCCTTCGATGACATTCTCGCCGCCCTGATTTCGGACCCAGACGGCATAGCCTTGCAGATCATCGTTCCACTCGCCGCAGGCTTCGACACGGTCGCCCAGGCGCACCGGCCGCCGGAAGCGCACGTCGATCTCGATGGTGTCGAGCGCGTTCTCGCCCAGGGTGCTTTCGAGCGCTTGCCAGATGAGGTTCAGCGACAGCGTGCCATGAGCGATCACGCCGCCCATCTCGCTCCTTGCCGCGAATTCCGGATCGACGTGAATCGGATTATAGTCGCCGGTCATCTCGGCGTAGAGATTGATCCGGGCCTGATCGACGAGGAGTTTGACGGGCTCGAGCCGAAGAGGAAGCTCGTTCATTTCAAGCCGCCCAGTAAAGAGTGATGAGCCCGCTGTAGACCTGCCGGCCCTCGTCCGTCTCTCCGCGGACTTCGAGATCCACCTGCCGGCGCTCACCCTTCATGGTCTTCGCCGCGCAGAAGATGACCGAAGTGAGGTTTTCGCCGATCCGCAGCGAAGAATGAAGGCGGAGCCGTTGACGGACGTGGAGATTGCCGGGCGGCCTCGGACTGAGCACGGCCATATAGGTCCGCATCATGAATATGGTGACCATCGCACGCGGCACCGACCCGTCGCTCCCGGCACCTGGGCCATATAGCCGGCACCATGCATCCAGCTGCTCACTGCTGGGTTGCTCCCGCAGCCGACCCATCAGGGCGCCAGGCTGGAAGTCGGCGAAGACGATAGGCGCCTGCGTCATGCGAGCGCCCCTTGGGGGAGAGTGATGCCGTCTGCCTCCACGAAGACCGTGCGGGTGCGCGCGCCGATCCGAATATCCCTTAAGTCGCCCTCGACTATATTCACCATCATCCGGAAGCGCTCGTCGAGGTCGACGAGAGCGATGGCGTAGGGCACCATGTTCTTGAACGCCGCCGTCGGCGCGCGCTCCACAATGGTGAATGTCGCGATCTCGCCCATGCCCGCGGACTCGCGCCATTCGACATTCCGGCCATGACACGACGCACAGAAGGAGCGCGGGTAGAATTGCGCCTTCCGACAATCGGAACAATATTGATAGACGAGCTTGCCCGCCCGCGCCGCATCCCAATAAGGCAGCGTGTCGGCGTTGGGCCTTGGCAGGGGAATCCCAGTCATCACACTCTCCCCAGAACGGCCGAGCAATGGGCAGACAGGATGCCGCCGTCTCCATGAACGAAGGCCAGTTCCGCGCCTTCGACTTGGTTTCCGCCTGCGCGCCCGCGAAGCTGGCGCACGGCCTCGACGATATGGAACATGCCGCCGGCCGCGCCCGAATGGCCATATGAGAGCAGCCCGCCATGGGTGTTGCACGGGAGGGCGCCGCCAATGCCGAGCTCCCCTGCCAACGCCGCGGCGCCCGCACCGCCACGGGGGAAAAAGCCGATCGATTCCAGTTCGACAAGCAGGGTGATCGTGAAGCTGTCGTAGATCTCCGCGACATCGATGTCCTCAGCGCCTATTCCCGCCCTGCCGAACGCCATCGCGCTGGACTGCTTGCAGCCGAAATCGGTGAGGGACGGCGCCTGCGAGATATGCTCATGGGTGTGCCCCTGCCCTGTACCGAGGACATCGATGCGGGGCTGCGGCGTATCCGCCGCGGCGTCGCTAGCACTGACGACCAACGCGGCACCGCCGTCGGAGATCAGGCAGCAGTCGAACAGCCGGAGCGGTGAGGCGATGAACCGCGACTCCATCACCTGTTCGACAGTGATCGGGTCGCGCCTGTGAGCCTTCGGATTCAGCATGGCATGCCGGCGATGCTGGACGGCTATCGCCGCCAGTTGCTGGGCGGTCGCGCCATATTCGTGCATGTAACGTTGCGCGACAAGCGCATAGGAGGCTGGGACGGAGATGCCGTAGGGCCGCTCGAACTGCTGATGTCCCACCTCGGATAGAGCGGCGACCGCGGCGTCCCGGCTCATTCCCGTCAGTCGATTGTCACCGGTCACCAGGAGGACGTGCCGACACTGTCCGCTTTCCACCAGCGCGGCCGCCTGCATCAGCATTATCGCCGCCGTGGCCCCGCCCGCCTGGATCGCGAAATTGACATTGGGCCGCAATCCCAAATGCTCGCAGAAGACCGACGCCAGCATGAGATGCGGCTCGGTAAAGGAATAGGCGCAGATCACCCCGTCGACGTCGGCCAGGGCAAGGCCGGCGTCGGCCAACGCGCCAAGGGCCGCCTCGCTATGAAGGCCCATGCAGGACGAGCCGGGCAGTTCGCCTACCGCAGTGTCGAAGGCGCCCGTTATTCGCGCCTTCTTCACGCCGCGCTTCCCTCAAGGGAAATGACCCCCGCCCTGGCGAGCTCCTCGATGCGCGCCGGATCCATCCCGAGCAGCCTCTCGAGAACGGCCGACGTATCCTGCCCCACATCGGGAGCCTCGCCGGACGGTTCGTCGGGTACCGCGGACATCTTGATCGGATTCCCCAATATCTTCTGAGGACCGATGCGCGGATCATTGACGGTGTACATCATCTTGCGCGGCGCGATCTGAGGGCTTTCGATGACTTGAGGCAGGGTATAGATTGGGGCGCATGGGACACCGACCGCATGTAGTTTCTCGACGATCTGGCCCGAAGTGTGCGCGCTGGTCCACTCGGTGACGATCCGCTCCAGCTCCGAATTGTTCGACACGCGCCCGCGGGCCTCACGAAAGAGCGGATCATCCGTCAGGTCCTCGCGGCCAATCGCCTTGCTGAACCTGCGCCACACCGGCGTTCCGCCTACCGCGATATTGACGAAGCCGTCGGCGCTGCGGAATGCGCCATAGGGCGAGCTTGTTCCCGAACGCCCCCTGCTCGGTGGCTTGCCCGTCATCTGCGTGATCGACAGCGAGAGTTCGTTCAACAGCAGCATCGCATCGTGCATCGCCACGTCAACACGCTGCGGTCCACCCTCGCGGTCCCGCCGGTAGAGCGCCAGGACCGTGCCCAGCGCCGCATGCAGCGCCGTCACCTGATCGCCCAGCGCGAGGCCGTTGTAACGGGGTTCGTCAACATCGCTTTCGACACGGAATTGCAGCCCCGCCAAACCTTGCGCGATGATGTCAAACGCGACCCAATCGCCCATCGGACCATCGGGAACGACATCGTCATGACCGAAGCCGGACAGGGTCGTGTAGACGATGTCAGGCTTGCGGCCGCAGAACGCTTCATAGGTGAAGCCGAGCTTCTTCAGCGAGGACGGCTTCATATTCGACCAGACCACGTCGCTCTGACCCGCCAGCCCCAGAACGATTTCCTTCCCCTCGGGCGTGGCCATATCCACCGCGATGCTTTGCTTGCCAAGCAGGACGCGAAGTTCCGACAGGCTCCTCGATCGGCCATCGGGGCCCTCAGAGCGCGGCCCGATATGCCGCTGGGCATCCCCCTGACCCGGCATTTCGACTTTGATGACCTCGGCTCCGAAGCGCCGCAATATCAGACTCCCGATATTGCCGGCATAATATTGCTCGAGCGCGAGAACCCTTATTCCTTCCAGTGGCAGCATGATTTTTGCATCCTGTTTCTTTTCGAGACGCCGCAACATGAGCTGGATGCCGTCACCCACTCCCCATCCGCACATCGTGCGGGTACCATCGTAAAACCGCGGAGCCCCTCAGCCATAGGGGACTCAGCTTGGATTCGCGATAGCGAACACGGGTCGCCTTATCACGAACAAAAATGATCCTCTAGTCACTTTATGTCATAACCAGCCCTAGCTGACTGCTTCTCGCGAAGCCGCGATTCCATATTAATCCGCCAAATCTATCACGTAATGAACAAAGGGAAAAATTGACTATTAGGTCATTATCGACAGCCCCTAGCGCTCGAAGAGCTTCGATTCCCCGCGAGGAACGACCTCCTCAAGAAGACTTCAATACCGATCGATAATCAGTTTGCGGAATGCCTTCAGATTTTCGCGGGCGCCATGCAGCGCCGGCATGATCGAAAGCTCGTCAAGGCCGAAGCTTTCCCTGACGCGCAGCCGTTCGATGATCTCATCGGGTTCTCCCACCACTGCGCCGCCCGCCCGGATCAGTTCGGGCGTCACGAACTCCCGCTCTTCGGGCAGCAGGTAGGTCGCATGCGCCTTGTGCACGCGCAGATGCATTTTTTCATCCGCTATGCCGAGGCTCGCCAGATGATGACAATATCTTTCCCAGACGGGCACGCATGCAGCGGGGACGAATTCATGCCCGCCTGTCGCCTTGTGCATCTCCCACCAGGCATGAAGCGTGCCCACCACGGTAAGGGCACCGACCTCGTCGATCACGCGTTCCGACGCCAATGTTTCACCCGGCTCGAGAATGCAGACATAGGCTCCGCCGATCGTCCGGAAATTGTCGGGCAAAGTCCGCCCGACAGCCGCCGCCCCCTCCTCAATGTTGCGCCGCTGCTCCTCGGCGTTGCGATTGTTCCTCTCGCGCAGCGCCTCGCCGCCGGCAATGAAGCCGTCGCCATAGGCGCCAGCCACCTGCTGGCCTTTCGGCCCATTGGCCGCGACGTAGATTTTCGGCGGGTCGGACACTTGGACGAATCCGAGATCCTGTTCCAAGAACCGGACCGGACGCATCGCGCCTCCGATCGGGCATTCCGTTTCCTCGCCATGGACAAGAGAGCGCACGACGCGGACATATTCACGGAATTCGGCAATCCTGGCCGGCGGAAGACCCATCGTCGCCATCGACGAGAAGCCCGTCCCGATGCCCAGGAAGGTACGTCCGGGAGCCAGGGCGTTGATCGTAGCGATCGCGTTGGCGGTTACCGGAGCGAGCCGGGTGCCCGCATTGGTAACACCGGTTCCCACCGCGATCGTCGAGGTATTTTCGGCGACCAAGGACAGGATAGCGTAGCTGTCCGACCACAGCATGTGGGAATCCGAAATCCATACCGAGTCGTAGCCGAGCCGTTCGACTTCACAGCCGAGCCGCCAATCGCTCGCCCGAGGTGCTATCATGGCGCCGAATTTCATCGCACTCCCCGTTTTCCTCTTTCACACGCAGCCACTTCGAACCCGCGCGCTTGACTCTATATGAACATTGATTCATCTTTTTGGTCAAGCTTAACCGGTTACTCGATCGAAACGAAGGATTTCGCAGTCAATATAGCCGAGTTAGTTCATGATGTACCCCGCGACGACGGTTGAGCGAGTGGTCACCAATCTGATGGGAGCTGCCTCGCGGTCCCCCCGGGATGCGAAAAGGAGAAGGCCTGTGAATTGCACCGTTTCGCATTTCGGCATCTGCGTGTCCGATCTCGCAGGGGCATTGCGCTTCTATTGCGAAGGTCTGGGATTTGAGGATCAGGGCGGCATCGAACTGGTCGACACTTGCGGCAACGTCATGGACCTTGAGAATTTCGAGCTCCATACGCGTTTCCTCGCCCTCGGAAACACCCGCATCGAACTGCTGCATTATGTGAGGTCCGAGGAGCCCGTTTGCGCTGACCGACTGCGCCGCATGAACCAGACCGGACTGACCCACATGGCCTTGTCGGTACCCGATATCGACGCGGCCGCCTCACGGCTCGTCGCCCATGGCGGCAAGATCTTCCCCGAAACCCGGGCAACGCTGAATACGCCCGAGGGCACGATCGAACTCATGTATGGCTGCGACCCGGATTTCACGCGGATAGAATTGATTCGATACCCGCGTTGAGGCTGGTGCCGATCCCAACGACCAGCGGCCGGAAGGTGAGCCGCTTATCCGAAATGACCTCCCGTCCCGTTGTTTTCGCGAGCTGAGGCAAGAACATGACGATCGAGGACCTGCTGGAATACGAACAGATCAAGCGTCTCAAATATCGCTATATGCGCGCGCTCGACACGCATGATTGGGACTTGATGGAAACTCTGTTCGTCCCGGACGGGAGAACCTGGCTGGGCAATGGCAAATATGCGTTCGAAGGGTGGCCGGCGATACGAGATTTCTACCGTCAAATCGTCAACGACAATTTCGTTGGCAGCCACATTGCGATCCACCCGGAAATTTCCCTGAGAGGACCTGATATCGCCAGCGCGATATGGCGCTTCGAAGATACGGTCCACTTCCTCGCTCCCATCGCGGCGACCAAGTTGGACGGACTGACCGGTGGGGAAGAGCTCCAGGGCGCAGGCTATTATTACGACGACTACATCAAGATCGCCGGCGAATGGAGGATAAAGTCAACCGGCTATGTACGGCTTTACGAGCGGATCGAACGCCGCGGCCAAAGACAGATCGAGATCGAGGTCGAAGCGCTTCGCGGACGACATCCGCAGGACTAGCCCGCGGGAGGGGCATCACGTCCGGGAGCCTCCGCGCACGTGAGCATTGATCGACCGGACGCTTGGGCGCGCGGCTGAGTGGTCCCCAAAACAGATGAGCTTCCTAACAAGATCACTGCCTACCCATGTTGGTTCAATCCGTTCCCAGGATGGCGGCACTGGTCGGAACGGCCAAACCGGCCGTGACGAGGATGTTGCGTGCATCCTTCACTTGGTTCACGGCGCACCCGCGCAGCTGACGCACGGCTTCGGCAATGCCGTTCATACCATGAAGATAAGCCTCGCCGACCTGTCCTCCATGCGTGTTGACAGGCAGGCGCCCACCGACCTCGATCGCCCCGTCCTTTATGAAATCCTTGGCCTCGCCCCTGGCACAAAATCCATAGGCTTCCAGCGACAGCAGCACCGAGGGTCCGAAGTGATCGTAGAGAATGGCGACGTCCATGTCGGCGGGCGTCAAGCCGGAGGCGCCGAACACCTCGTCCGCGGCCACCTTGGCTTCCGCGGCGAAAGCCATGTCGTCGCGATAATATCCATACAGCGGGATCATATCGCCACTCACGCCTTGGGCAGCGGCGCGGATGAGCACGGGCTTTTGGGGCAGGTCGCGCGCATATTCCGTCGACGTCAAGACGATCGCAACAGCGCCGTCACTCTCCTGGCAGCAGTCAAAAAGGCGGAACGGGTCGACGATCATTCGCGAGCCGAGATAATCGTCCATGGACAAGGGTTTGCCATAGAACCAGGCGTTGGGATTGGTCGCAGCGTGCTTGCGCGCCGCGACGGCGATGCGACCGAAATCCTCCGCGGAGGCGCCATATTGATGCATGTAGCGGCGCATGGTCATGGCCAGGCAAGCCGCTGGCGTGCGAAGGCCGCTCAACATGTGAACAAGCGCAGGACCGACATCGGATGTGGCCGGCCCGGAATCATACATGAGCCCTGATCCGTAACGATATTCTGACCGCTCGTTCATCGCCCGATAGCAAACCACGACCTTCGCCACGCCGGTGGCGATCGCCATCGCCGCCTGCTGGAGGGGAGCACAGGTCCCACCGCCGCCATAATTGATCCGGCTGAAGAATTTGAGGTCACCGCCGCCGATGTTGCGGAAGACGTCTATTTCCGAGTTGTTGTCGACCGTGAACGTCACCAGGCCATCCACCTCGGCCGGATCGATCGAGGCGTCGCGCAATGCGGCTGTCACCGCCTCCGCGGCAAGCTGGATCTCGCTCCGGCCGGAACATTTCGAAAATTCGGTGGCCCCGATACCGACGATGGCCGCCTTGTCCTTCAATAGAGACACCATCGGTCCTACTCCGCCGTGAAATAATGCAAGACGAAGCCGTCCGAATGTTCGGCGAAACGGGCCTCCATCGGCATGCCTATCTCGATCGTCTTTCCTTCTTCCAGCGACACGGCTCCGACGACACGGACGCCGGGTTCGACCTCGACCAGTCCGATGATATTTGGCGAAGGATAATCGGGGAAAACAGGATAGTGATGAATCACATAGCTGTATAATTTGCCGCTCAGCGGCAGGTTTACTTCCTGCCAATCCAGCGATCTGCAGTCGGGACACATGACCTGAGCGGGCCAGCGATTATGCCCGCACGAGCCGCACTTCTGGCCGAGCAATTTTCGATTCCGCAGTCCCGTATAGAAAAACTGGAAATCCCGAGGAATATTGGGCTCACGAAGAGGCTGTTTAAATTCTATCACGGTCGGAACTCCAAGCTGCTGTCAGGCCGAGCCGCTGAGGTAGCGTTCCGGCACCTTGAACTTGAAGACCCGTGCCGCATTAAGGGCAAAGCTTCTGACATGACCAACTCCGAACCCTCCCGGCAGCCAACGCCGGACCCGTGTGTAGATGGCCCAGAGCCAGACGGCCTCACAACGATATGAACTCGATATTCATTAATCTGGCAGGCGCACTTGGCGCCATCAGCTCCGCGACGGGAGCACGACCGTGGCGGTACCGGTCGTATTGACGTCACCGAGTTGATTGACGCCCGTAAGCTCGACATCGATCAGATGTTGGCCGCCCTCCTCGCGCTTGGCGGTGACCTTGCCGCTGCACCAGGTCGTGTCCCCCATGATGTTGGGCTTGCGCACGCGGACGTCGATCGTATCCAGATGGCCGTCATCGCCGCACCAGTCGGTGACGACTTGGCTCATCCACCCCAGTCGGTTCCAGCCATTGTCATAGGCGCCGGGCATGCCGACCTGGCGTGCGGTGGCATCATCGGTATGGGCCACGCCCGGCCAGGTCTGCTCGATGAGCCAGCCCAGGCCGCGGTTATTCGGCACGAGCTCCGGATGGTGCTTCGCATTGTGCCTCGTCCGCCACTGCATCTCGCAGGCGACATACCCCGCGCCGTTCAGATTCCCGGCATAATAGGACATGTAGGTCGCCATGTTCATCGGCCCTTTGACGCGCGCCGGCAGCTCGTCCCCGACGACCACATCCTCCCAGAACCGCTTCTGCGCACCGCGGCGCTCCTGTGCCAGCACCTGCCGCTCGATGTCCGCATATTCCTCATCGGTATAGCGATAGGCCTCACGGGGCTTGTGCGCGGGGCCCCCGGCTTCCTTGCGGCGGGGGGTCCGTATCGCTCGGCTTTCATATTCACACAGCAGCTCGCCGGCGGTGGTACGATATTCGACATTGCCGACCTGGATCACCATTTTGGACGCGGTCTGCCCCTGCCGCTCATACATGTCGACGAGCTTGGCCGTCGCCACCACCTCCTCACCGCGCCTGACCAACCTGTGTACCTTGAACCTGCCTCCTCCGAAAAAGGCCTGAAGCCCGTCGAAAGCGGGCGTGATGCCAGCCGAGAAGAAGGTGTAGTAGAAGGTCGGCGGAGCGACGATCGTGCCGTGGGGACCCGCCTCGGCGTAGGCGGGATCACACCACAGGGGGTTATCGTCGCCGACGCCATAGGCATAGTGCCGGATCGTGTCGCGCGTCGCCTCATAATTGTACTGCTGAATGCGCAAAGGCTGGCCGAGAAAGGCTTGGGCTTTTTCGATCTCGTCATCGTTGATCTCGGTGTTGATCTGGAAAACGGTAGCCTCGCTCATCGGTGACTCCTATCTATCAAGTATTGTTCGATCGTCGGGCACGAGTGGAGCTCGGCCGAAGCTTTCAGGCCGATCTATTGGACAGGCTGGGTCGCGATCATGCTCGGGCGTTGGACGACCTCTTCAAGCCAGCGTGCCAGGCCCTCCGCGCCCGCACGCCAGTTCAGCCCGCCATGCCGGAAATCGAGATATGTAAGCGCACATGCCACAGCTATCGCTCCGACATCTGGAACCGGCCGCAAATGGTCCAGTTCCTTTTCGAGCTCGGAGACGCCTGCCACGATCGCCTGTTGCCAGCGTTGCAGCCAGCGGCCGGAGGGCGCCGTATCGGTGCGGGCTTTCTCGAACACGATCGCGACGGCTGCATCCATGATGCCGTCGGCCAGGGCCTGTTGCCTGAGCGACTGCCAGCGCGCCTCCCCGGACGGTGACAAGGAGGCAATGCCAGGAAGGCTCGTGTCGAGATATTCCACGATCAGCGGGCTGTCGATGATCGGAAGCCGGCCGGGAAGAATCAGAACCGGCACTTTTCCGAGAGGATTGGCCGCGTGGACCGCCGACTCCGGTTTGAAAGGATCGGCAATCTCCTCATCCACCAACCCGCACGCTTCCCGTTCGCGGATCAACACCCTTGCCTTTCGGGCAAATGGCGAGTTGCGAGTGTAGAGCAGCCTCATCACGCTGGCACGGCACTTCGGCTGCGTGATGATTGATGGACAAGCTTCATGACGGGTTCCTCGGCCTGCACGTCACAGCCGCTCCGCAGCCTTGGGATCGTGGACGGTGCCGAGATAGGCCTTGTTACGATCGAAACCCCGAACGTAATCGATGGCCGGGAACATCGGCACCTCGTCGTCGGCCATGCGCAGCGGGCGCTGGTCCTCCTTACGCTTGAAGGCGGCTTCGATATAGGGCTCAAGCTCCTTCATCTTCTTGGCCTGGCGCTCTTCTTCGCCCTCGCGGAACTCGGGCATGAGTTCTTTCGCGAACAACTCCAGCGACTCGCAGATATGCTCGTGCTTGTTCTTGCCACCCTGCTGCAGGAACACCAATTGATCGACACCGGTGGCCTGGAACTTGCGGAGATGTTCGCGCACGTTCTCGACAGAACCGATCGCTCCGCGGCTGTTCGCGACGTTGCGCATCAGCAGCGGATCCAGATCGGACCTGAGCAGCTCGTGGCGCTGGCTTTGATACTGGGCCCACAGATCGGTTCGGCCCGGCTTGTGATCGCCCAGGCGGTAATAATGATTGAGCGTGAACTGGAAGAAGCGGATACCATCGAGGAACCGCTCCATGGCAACATCCTGCTGCTGGTGGACGCCGAAGCCCGTGACCAGCAAGACGTTGGGGTTGACCGCATGTCCTATGGGGACGCATTCGGTCTTGAGGATGTGATAATATTCGTCGATCCATTGCTTGGCATCCGCCGGATCGAGGAAGGTGAAGGACAGCGCCCCCAGACCCAAACGTGCGGCAAGATGAATGGTTTTCTTATTCGAGCAAGCCAGCCACATCGGCGGATGCGGCTTCTGCAAGGGTTTCGGAACCACATTGCGGGCCGGCATCGAGAAGAACTCGCCCTCGTGACCAGGATAGGGATCCATCGCCATCATATTGGCGATCTGCTCGACGGACTCGGTCCACATTGCCCGCTTCTGATCGGGATCGATCCCGTAGCCTTCCAGTTCGATGCGCGATCCCGATTCACCGGTGCCGAATTCGAGTCGGCCTCCTGATACGACATCGAGCATATTGGCGGCTTCGGCGATACGCGCGGGATGGCTGAACCCGGTAGGAAGGAGGCGGACACCATGGCCGATCCGGATATTCTTCGTCCGGGCAGCCGCCGCCGCAAGGAGAACCTCGGGGGCCGAGCAGTGCGAATATTCCTCCATGAAATGGTGCTCGACGGCCCAGGCGCAATCCATACCCAGGCGGTCTGCCAATTCGATTTGCTGCAGCGTATTTTCGATAAGCTGCGCCTCGCCATTATCGGTCCACGGCCGAGGGTGCTCCAGTTCCGCAAAGATGCCGAATTTCATGTTCCGAATCCTAACCGCTTTTTTTGACGATCGCCCAAACCGGGCAGCAAGCGGGGCGACCTTTCACGATCGCGGAGGGCGGAAAAAAGCTCCATTTATATCCTATGATTCAGAGTATCAGGATAGGATCGCACGCCGCTCCTGATCGCACAGTCATAATTTCCAGGTCCGGTCGTCCCGCGAAGTCTGCCTCTCCGGCGGCGCTACCGCATTATCGTGCGCGAGCGCACCACCCGGCCCGTATTGCCGCATGTGAGGCAAGGGCCGGATTCGGTTGCGAACTCGTCGGCTCGAAGCCTGCCACGAGCTTCAGAAACAATGTCCGGAGGGACAGCCAGGGCCTGAGAAAGGCACTTGTCGCAAAAGCTTGCTCCCAGTCTTTGCTTCAGGAATGCGACCAGCACGTCATCGGGGTTGCGGTCGCCCAGCGCTGTGCGCCCTCCCGCGCCGGTATGACCACGCGCGATCACGGCTTCGACCAACCGCTTCTGTCCGGACGAATATGGCGGCATGTCGGCAACCGCCGCATTCAAGCCGATCCGGCCGGCGCGCGCCGTACCCGTCAGCACCGTGGTCACACGGGGATCGGACAGAATCCAGCGGAGGATGGCAGCTCCCCAGTCGAGGACCTGTAACTCCTGCAATTCTTCGGGCGCCGGCGACGCGAGCATCACACCCCAGCGAAGCGGCTGCATCACGATAACGCCCAGTCCGAGGTCTTCGGCGAGGGGCAATAAACGATCCTCGGCGCTGCATCGCCCCGGATTATATCGGATCTGAACCGCATCGATCGCCCCGGTCCGCATCACCTCCTCAAACTCGGCGTCGCTGACCAGCAGTCCCTGCGACACCCCGAGAAGGCCGATCGCGCCTTCCTGCTTCAGCGCAACGAGACGCGGCAGGTGCGTTCGCCACCCAACGATATTGTGGATCTGGAGAAGCTCGACGCGGCCAAACATGCGCAGTGCATCTCTGATCTGCGTTTCTCCCGTTTCGGCATTCGGCGCCGAAACCTTGGTCGCCACGATCGCATCGTCACGTCGCGGCCCGAGCGCCTTCGCCAGCGTGGCTTCGGCCCGCCCATACATCGGCGAACTGTCGAAGAGATTGACCCCAGCGGCGAGCGCCTCGTCGACCAACCACCGGCAGTCATCGTCGGTGTCGAATGTCGACCAGGTGCCAAGCCCTATCGCGGGAAAATTGTCGCCCGTTCTGCCGACGAGCCGGGTCCTCATTGCCTCAATCCAGATTCATCCAGACGGACTTCGTCTCCAGGAACTCCTCCAGATGCTCGACTCCTCCCTCGCGGCCATATCCGCTGGATCGAAATCCCCCAAAAGGTACGGCCGGATCGCCGGCCTGGTAGCAATTGACCCAGATCACCCCCGAACGAATCCGTTGCGCCATCTTATGCGCGGTGCTCAGATCGGTGGTCCATACACCGCCGCCGAGCCCGAACTCGCTGGCGTTGGCGCGGTGCGTCACCTCTTCCAAATCGTTGAACGGCATCGCTGCGATCACCGGACCGAAGATCTCCTCCCGGGCGATCGCCATCTCGTCCCGGACATTCGCGAACAGGGTAGGCGCGACAAAATTACCGGCGTCATAGGCACCGCCGGTCAATCGGTCGCCACCCGACAGCGCGAGCGCTCCCTCACTGATGCCGGCCG
>CAMLSA010000026.1 GCA_946482655.1 uncultured Sphingomonas sp.
GCCGGCGACGCCTCGCGCGGCTGGCGGACTGGCCATTTGACGCCATCACCAATGATCGCGGCCCTTGGCTGCAAAGCTTGCTCCAGCATCCCGCGGCCGTTTTGGGCGAACCCCGTCTGCTGGCCATCTGGCAGGACCAGGAGGAGCCCGAGGGCAGCGTCGCCTATTGGGACCAGGGCAAACTGAAGCTGGTTGATATCAAGGATCCGCAATTTTGGCTGGATCAGAACCTGGAAGCCGGTCAGGTCCGGTCGGCCGGCAGGGGCTTGCTCCCGGGGGGCGACGAATTCGGCAGCCTGTTGAAGACATTGTCCACCAAGCTTGAGCTCAGCGTTCCGCCGGCACGGAAAATGACGTCTGCCGCATTTTCCACGATTCGCTATCGCGGCCGGCTGTTCGTCCTCGATCCTGGTTGCTTTTATCAGGAAAGCATATCGCTGACCGGAATAATAGCCACGAGAGTGGGATATGAACTCGAGCGTTTGGCATTGATGCAAGAGATTGCGGAGGTGACCCGATTTCAAGAGCGAGCGCGCCTGGGGCGCGACTTGCACGATAGCATCCTGCAAGATTTGACGGCAGCGAGCCTCAAGCTGAAGGCGACCGCCGGATCGTTGCCCGAAAAGGCGAGACGCGAACTCGGAGTGGTGAGCGCCTTGATGCTCGATCAACAACGCCGAATAAGGATGTTTGTTGAAAATGTTCGCGTTCCGGAGCGGCAACTCAAAGCATCTCTTTCGGCGGAGCTGGCGGATTGCGCATGCAGGTTGAGGGAGCGGTGGAATTGTGAGGTGCGCCTGTGCGTTGAACCTGCCGATGCCGAAATCCCGAGCCGCTTGATCTCTGAAATATGTCAGCTCGTCTCGGAAGCGACCGCCAATGCGGTGCGTCACGGGAGGGCGACGCTCATCGAGGTCAATGCGGAGCGGGCCACGCGCCACCTGCAGATTTCCATAGCCGACAATGGCTGCGGGTGCGTCCCGAGCGATGGACCGAACACCCCGCCAATCTCGATCGCCGAGCGCATCGAAGATCTTGACGGACAACTTGTCATCACACGCTTCGCACCCGGATTCGCCATGCTGATCCGACTGCCGTTATGATGGAGCTGGTCGCGCGATGCACAGCGTAGTTCTTTCCGACGATCATCCGCTGCTTCTGCGAGGATTGTGCGATCTGCTGACCGTTGAGCCGGATTTTTCGATTGCTGGATCGACCACCGACAGCGAGGAAGCGCTCCAGTTCATTAAGGTCCGGCGGCCGTCCATCGCGGTCCTTGACATCATGATGCCCGGCCTCGGTGGCATGGGTATCCTCAGAGCCGTGCGCGCGGCGGAGATCGACGTCAAAGTGATCTTCTTGACCGCAATGATCTCCGACGAACAGATTGCCGAGGCGCTAAGGCTGCGGATAGAAGGCCTGTTGCTGAAGGAAAGTGCTCCCGAAGCCCTGATCGGCTGTATGCGGCATGTGGCGGGCGGCGAAACTTGGCTCCCCCAGGATCTGATCGAACGGGCGGCCATCCCGCCGATCGCGTCCGATCACTGCAGCCTCGAGCTTCTGACGCCACGGGAACGCGAAATTGTCGAGTGGCTTTGCGGAGGGCTGTCGAACAAGTCGATCGCACGGAAACTCGGCACGACGGATGGGACCATCAAAACCCACCTGCGCAATATCTATCAGAAGCTTGGAATTACCAATCGTGTGGCTTTGGCAGCCATGGGCTTCCTGAGCCGGTAACAGCGTTGATTCCTTGAGAACTGTCGCCGCGACGGCATCCCGCGCTGGCCGTTGGTAGAGCCCAATAGGAGTATGCCGATCGGCAGATTTCGCGCGGCTATCCTCCCGACTATGCTTCACCAAGATCGAACGGAAATTCGTGCAGCTTCCGCATCGGTTCACCGCGCGCATGAGGCAGAGGCAGGACGATGGCAAAACCCGACCAGAGGCGTGGCACGGATGGAAATCCAAGGGAGAGCCGCCATGATATTTGACGGTGTGAGACGGGCCAAACGCCTGCTCAACGCAAGAGCGACTGCACGTTTTCTTCGCGAATCCCTCGCCGATATCGATGCCGTGCTGGTTTCTTTCCCGAAATCGGGGCGCACGTGGCTGCGCTTCGCGCTCTCCTGTTATTTCGATCGAGCCGCCAACCTCAGGCTGAACCCAGATCTGACGACGACCTTTCGGGTGCTACCCAACATGGATTGCGATCCGGTGCGTGGCCTTCCGGTATTCCGTTATCGCGGAAGCCCCGGAATTCCCCTCATAGCCGTTACCCATCGCACATATGAGCCGTCGTTCTTCCGCAATGCTCCGGTGATCTTCCTCGTCCGGGATCCACGCGACGTGATGGTTTCCGCCTATTTTCACGCGACGCGGCACAAGCACCGCTTTTCGGGATCGCTCAAGGCTTTCCTCAAGGACCGCGAACAAGGTTTGACGGCGCTGCTGCACTATCTGAACGGATGGGCCCTGGGGCTGGGCGCGCATCCGCACCTTATCGTCAGCTATGAAGCGATGTCGGCTGCTCCGGCCGACGCGATTGCGGGCGTACTGCGCTTTCTCGCCTTGCCGTGCGATGAAATCGCGCTCGCCCACGCGGTCGAAGCCTCTAGCTTCGAGGCAATGCGCAGATCCGAAGAGCAGGTCGGCATTCCTGGTCATGTCTATGATCGCAATGATGAGCAAAGTAGGCGCATGCGCAAAGGCAAGGCTGGCGGATATGCA
Organism: uncultured Sphingomonas sp.; assembly: GCA_946482655.1. The sequence continues at coordinate 2,731 of CAMLSA010000026.1, forward strand.
GAATATCTCGACGACGAGGATCTCGCCTACGTCGTCGCGGGCTGCACCAATGGACTGACTTCGGCCGCGCAGGCTCTGCTTGCACATACCGGCTTCGACGTCGCCCGGCCGGACTGCAATGCGGATGTTCTCCCTGATGCCGAAGAAGCCGAAGCCTTCCCGCGCCCCGGCCGAGCTCATATTTCATAGCAACGGGAGGTTTGGGTGACGATCTATTACAAAATAATCGGCAGCCAATCGGCTCAGAACCGTTTCTGCGCGTTCACTTAGGATAGCAATTTCGACGACGTCGGCGGATGCGACGACAATTGCATCGGCCAGCTATGACACCGTGGCCGACTTCGCCACCGGCATTGACAAAATCGATCTCGATTCTGTGAGCGGCAGTCTTGCGCTTTCGGCCTATGCCGAAGGAGTAATCGCTACCAACAACTTCATGATGCCTTGGCAGGGGAGCGGGCAATGTTGACAACAGGCAGGACGCGGTCTTCATGGCAGGAACCGTCGATGGCTGGGCTCTTCTGGGATAACCAACCATGACGGCGGAATCGATCAATCGATCCCGCTGAAGTGTTTGGCATCCCTTGCCGCGTTCGATGCGAGCGATATCCTATGAGTGCAATGCCGAGCGAGTTGGAGGGGAACTGGGGATCGCGCTGATCATGCCACGCGGAAGCTGCTGACCGGCACGCCCGCCTTGCTGTCGACGGGCTCGCGCTCGATGGCCGCGCCATAAGCTCGGTCGAGATAGAATCCAGCGAGATGATAATGCGCGCGGACAGCTGCGGGATGGACCGCCAGTTGCGCCAGAGACAATTCCGCGTCGGCGCGACGCAGATAATAATCGCGATCTTCATCAGTCATGCATAAACCCCTGCCTGGAGACTGAGGCTAACATCAAGAAGCTGACGAGCGGCTGCCTCAGGATAATGTCCACCCACCGCTCGGCGCTGAAACCGCACGGTTGGGCTTGGCGGGGGCCAGCGGAGGGGAGTCGCCGGAACCGCCCCAGTCGGTCGGATCGCCGCGGCGGTTCAGTCTGGACGGCTCTTCGCGCGGTCCGCCGCGGGGTAATCCGACGGCTTCACCGTGCCCACGTTCGGCCGGTCCTCCACATCTTCCTGCGGCTTGCCTCCGCGCGTGCGAGGGTCTGGATCCTCGGCATTGGGGCGGACGTCGCCGGCTGGCCCGCGCCGGGGCATTTCCCTGGTCTGTTTGGCACCGGGATTCAGCCCGTCATCAAGGCTCTTGCGGCTGTCGGACATCTCGAAACTCCTGCGTCGCTACCGGCGTTCGTCACCGCCGCTCGGGTGCATCCTCAATCTTTGTGCTCGGGCTTTCCCTTGCGTTTGGTCGAGGCCATTTTCTTCAGTTCGCTCTCGCTCATCGACTTCTCCATCGAGCGCGAGGCTCCCTTGAGCTTGCTTTTCGGGGTGTCCCCCCGCTTTGCGGACAAGGCGGCGCCGGCCGCCTTCTGCTGTGCTGCGGATTTTGCCGGCATGTTCTCCTCCTGCTCGGACATATCCTCTCCCAACGCTTGACCGGCCCGAAGGATCAGGCGGTGAAGCGTGCCTTGGGAATATGGGTGATCCGGCAGGCGAGATCGGCCTCCCCCGAGGCAACGACATAATGATCACCCGCGTCGGCTATGCCCGTCGTGAAGACCACGTCGCGGAGGTACATCTGCTCCTCTATGGGGCGGGTGAGTTCCGGATTGGCCACGAGCAGGGGCTGGTGCTCGGTATGGAGGACTCTGGAGGGATTGTCCCGGTCCATTATCGACCAGTAGGTGCGGTATATCCCGACGATCTCCTTGGGCTCGACCCCGTGCCAGAGGCTCAGCCAGCCATCGTCGGTCAGCATCGGCGGCGTGCCCCCACCCATCCGCGCGGTCGCGACTGTACCCGAATGCGGCCGGATGCCGGGCTCGAGATAGGGTTTCCAGTGCAGCGCGTCGGGCGACGTGGCGAGGTTGATCGAAGGGCCCGCGCGCCATTCGCTGCCCGGCGGATAGGCGAAGTAGAGATCTCCCAGCGGCCGGGTCTGCGCCCAATATTGCCCATCGATCAAGCCCTCGAAGATCAGCATGTCCTTGTTTTGGTGATCGAGCACGATCCCCTCGAACGCCCAATCCAGCGCGTTGTCCGACGAATAGAGCGTCGTCGAGTGGCGCTCGGGGCTGACCGAGCAAGTCGTCATCAGCCAGCGTCCATCGACGCGCGATATGCGCGCGTCCTCGACGCCATAGCACTGGAAGCTGTACCGCGGCGCAACCGCCTTGTCATAGTGGATCGCGATCCGCTCCAGCCCGTCGGGGCTCAGCTCGACGGGCAACAGCCAGGACAGAGAGGTCAGGGCCATGACCTTCCACCCGCTCCCCATGAGCACGAACTTGCGCGGGTCGGCGGTATTGACGAGTTCCAGCGGCCAGGCATCGAGCACATAGCGCGGCTCGCCGTCATCGGCAGTCCAGCGGATCGCGTGGACATGGCCGTCGCGCATCGGTTCGCGCAACGCCTCGGCAATGCGGACCATCATCAACAGATTGCCGTTCGGCAGCCGGGTCATGCCCGGATTGAAGGCGCCGAGAACATAGGTCTCGGCATCGAGATGACCCGCCAGTGGCGACCGTGAAAGATCCACGTCGTCGGGTAGCAGGACCAATTGGTCGACTTCATGCCTCATGATTTTCTCTTCCTACGCTCCGTCCCGAAACGGATCACATGGCAGGTGGTTGCGTGATGCGCTCGGCAGGAGAAGCCCCCAGCCAGTCATTTCCATACTGCAATGGAAGGAACAGCCGGCCTTCCCCCGCGGTTGAGCATGGATATTGGTGGAGACATGGAATGGGTGAGATCTCGCAAAGCTTCAGCGGCGGATTCTGGGCAATGATGACGATCGTCGGCCCGATCCTGTTGGCACTCGTGATGATCGTCGCGATGGTGCGAAACCGCCGTTCGAAGGCGGAAAAGGATCGCACCGAGGACGCGGTGCGCCGCCAGCACGAAGAGGAGCGGCGCAAGGAGGGATTGGGAAGCCGCCAGCCCTAGCCGGCCCTCCTTCATGGATGTTTCAACCGCGTCTCCACACGCACCATCGAGACCGTGGCGCGGCGCGGTTGCCTCAGCATGAAATGGGCGGCCACGGCGATGTCTTCGGCACGCAGCATCTTGTCCTGTTCGATCAGCTCCACCTGCTTTTCAGGCGGGAAATCGGGATATTGGAAGTCGGCCCCGGTGAAGCCCGGTTCGATCAGCCCCACCTTGATGTCATGCTCGGCCAGCTCCTTGCGCAGTGCCATCGAAAAGCCTTCGATACCCGATTTGGCGGCGACGTAGACCGATGAACCGGGCGATTTCGACTCCGCGGACATCGACCCGACCAGGATGACGTCGCTCCCAGCCTTCATGCGGCGCACGGCTTCGCGGGTCGCCGCCAGATAGGCGGTGAAGTCGGTCGCAGTCTGGTAATAGAGATCGTCCTCCGATGTGTCGGCGAGCGCTTCGGCCGGAACGGCGGCATTGATCACCGCTATGTCGATCCCGCCCAGATAGGCCTCCGCCTCGCGGAAGAACCGATCGACATGGTCGCGGCGCGATAGGTCCACGTTGATGCCCTCCCCCTCGCCGACCTCGCATATTCTCTCGAGCGCGTCAGCGAGATGCTCTTTCGTGCGACCGCAAATGAAGACGCGGGCCCCCTCGCTCGCCAGCAGCACCGCGATTGCGCGGCCTACCCCGGTGGTGCCGCCGGTGATCACCGCCCGTCGCCCGGTCAGCTCCGGCTGCTCGGTATGTGCATCGGCGATATTGCGTGGTTGTTCCATCTGCGCTCTCCACATGGTTAAGGGACGGGCAGCAGCATTGGAAAGCCATAGCGAACCAGTGGTTCCTCCGATTAACCGGGGTTAGGGCGATAGAGGGGAACCGCGGAGGTCTCCCGCGGTTGGACCGCCGCCAAGTTCCAGCAGCGGGATGCAAATGATGATCCACCATGTCTCGATAGGATCGAACGACATCGACCGGGCCCGGGTCTTCTATGGTGCCGTCATGGAGGTCATCGGCCTGCGCCTCCTGGCCGACCGGCAAACCAGTCTCGATTATGGATCCGGCGCCATCGAGTTCAGCGTGGAAACGCCGTCGAACGGCGAGATCGCCACGACCGGCAACGGCGTCCACGTCGCCTTTGCCGCCGAAGATCGCGCCATGGTCGACCGCTTCCATGCGGCGGGCCTCGCCCATGGCGGTGACGATGCCGGGGCGCCGGGCGTGCGGGCAAAATATGATCCGAACTATTACGGCGCCTTCCTGTTCGATCCTGACGGCAACAAGATCGAAGCGGTAACCTTCTCCGCGGAATGAGAGACAGGCTGGATCAAATCGACGTGCGGCTGACGGCGAATGGGGCCGCGTAGCGATCGAGAAGGCGGCCCCGCCGTGGTTCGGCGCCATGCTCCCTCGCTTGCGCACGACGGTCAGAAGACCCGCGCGACCTCGTCTATTATCGATGCGAGCCTGTCCGCCCACTCCGCCACGCCGGCGTCGTCGCCGATCAGATCCTGCCGCACCTCCATCCCAAGATAGGGAATGTCGTTTGCCTCGGCATGCAGGTTCATCGTCGCGTTGAGGACCTTGCCCGAATAGGGCTCGTTGTCGCCCGTCACGATGCCAGCCGCGCGCAACGTAGCGATGCCGCGGGCGGCCGCCCTGTCGTCCTGGTTGTAAAGCACCCCCACCTGCCAGGGCCGCGCTTCCTCAGGCCGCGTCGCCAGGCGGGGTGTGAAGCTGTGGAGTGAGACGATCAGCCTTGGCCGATCGGCGGCGATCCGCGCCGCGATGCCGTCATGATAGGGCCGCCAGAAACGCTCCAGCCGCGCGCGTCGCCCCTCGGCATCGAGCAGATTGTTGCCCGCGATCGAGAAGCCGTCGCTTTCGAGCGGGATCAGCCCTGGTGCGTCCTCTTCGCGGTTGAGATCGATCACCAGCCGCGAGACCGATCCGAATATTCCCGCCATGCCGAGCCGTTCGCACAGCAGGCGGCCGAGCGGCGCGACGCCGATGTCGACCGCCATATGCTGACCGAGCAATGCCGGATCGATGTCGAGGTCGATACCGGCGGGCACATGATTCGATGCGTGATCGGCGATCAGCAGCAGCTTGCTCACCCCTCGAACACCGGCGGACGACGATCACCGAAGGCCGCGACTCCTTCACGGAAATCGGCGCTGCCGAAGGCATCCTCGAACATCCGGTCGGCGTCGGGATCGCCCGCCAATATCCGCTTGAGCCCGGCCACGCTCGAGCGCGAATTCGCCGCGATCGTCTCCGCCAAAGCCAGCGCGGCGTCGTCCGCCTTCTCAGCCCGCTCCTCGACCAGGCCGATCGCCAGCGCCTGCGCGGCATCGATCGTCATGCCGGAGGTGAGCAGCCGCGCCGCCTGTCCCGGCCCTACCAGCGCTTTCAGCCGCGCGACATCGCCCTTGGGATAAACGATGCCGACCTTGGCCGGTGTGACACCGAATCTCGCCTTGGCACCGGCAATGCGAATGTCACAGGCGAGCGCCACGGCCACGCCCGCGCCGTAGCAGCCGCCGTCGATAGCGGCGATCGTCGCGATCGGCAGCGCCGCCAGCGCATCCAACGCGGCCGCCATCTCCGTGCGGAAGCGCGCGCGCATCGCCGGGTCGGCGCCCAGCGTCTCGAGATCGTTGATGTCGGCGCCCGAGCAGAAGATGTTCGGCGCCCTTGATCGCACGATCACCGCCCTGGCGCTGGAAGCGGCGACCTCGGCGACCGCCGATGACAGCGCGCCCCATTTGGCGATCGCGATCGCGTTGCGCGACTGGGGGCGGTCAAGGCTGATCCGCGCGACGCGGCCGATCGAATCGATGGTGAACATCGGGCGACTGTTGCCGTCCCCGCACGAAAATGTCACCACGTCCGACAGTGATTACAGGATCCTCGATGGCCTCACTCCTTTCGCGCCGCCAATTCGGATTCCTCTTCGGCAGCGCCGCCATCGCCCCCGCCCATTCCGCCGGCGCCGGCTCCAGACGCTCCGGCCCCTGTCCGATCCTCACGCCGATCGACGCGATCGCCATGACCTTGCTCGAGCATACGCCGGAGATCGCCACCTATGGCGGCGTGTCGGCCTCCCTGGGCGGCGGGCCTCTCGGGCGGCGAATGGACGATTATTCGCCTGAAGGCGAGGAAGCCTGGCGAGCCGCGCTAGGCGAAGCGGGCGTGGCGATCGAGCGGATCGACTGCAAGGGCGACCCGCTTGGTTCACTGCGGCTGCGCATATCCGCCGCGGTGATCGAGAACGGCACTCGCAGCGCCGCCATCGGCTATGGCCGCCCCAACCCCTTTTGGTTCTCGGGACACGAGCCCTATATCGTCAACCAGTTGTCGGGACCGGTGGTCAACACACCCAATGTGATGATGGCGCAGCAGCCGGTGTCGACACCGGTCGAGGTCGACGCCTGGATCGAGAAGCTCGACGGCTTCGCGCCCGGCTTCGACGGCGTCATCGGCAAGATGGAGGCCGATCGGGCGCTGGGCTGCGTGCCGCCGCGCGTCCTCCTCGAAAAGGCGCTCGCCGTGGTCGAGAATTTTCTCAGCGGCCCCGCCGATCAGCACCCGATGATCGTCGCGCTGCGCGACCGGATGGGAACGGCGGGACTCGACAGCCGAATCCGCGCCTCGGCCGAGCTGCGCGCGATCACCGCCCTCGAAAAACGCGCCCGGCCTGCCTATGCCAAGTTGCGCGGGCGGATCCGCGACATGCTGCCCGACGGTCGTGAAGAGGCCGGCATCTGGGCCCAGCCCGACGGCGAAGCGCTCTATGCGGCCAATGTCCGCTCGATCGGCGACAGCCCGCTCCCGCCCGAGCAGATCCACAAGATCGGGCTCGAGCAGGTCAGGCTGGTCAGTTCGCGGCTCGATGCGCGATTGCGGCAGGTCGGGCTGCGCAAGGGCACACTACGCCAGCGGCTCGAGGCGCTGGCAGCCGACCCGAAACAGCGCTTCCCCGACAGCGCCGAGGGACGCCGCCAGATCCTCGAATATCTGCGCACGCTCGTCGCCGGCATGGAAGCCCGCCAGCAGAGCTTCCTGCCACGCGCGATGATCCCTAATCAGGGGCTGGAAATCCGGGCTGTGCCGGAAGCCACCCAGAATTCGGCCCCCGGCGGTTATTATGATGGGCCCTCGCTCGACGGTTCGCGGCCCGGCATCTACTGGATCAATCTGCGCGACGTTCGAGGCATCTACCGCTACACCCTCCCCACGCTCAGCTATCATGAGGGCGTGCCCGGCCATCACACACAGGGCGCCACCCTGCTGTCGCTGCCCCAGGCGCCGCTGCTGCTCCGCATCGCCAGCTTCAACGCCTATCAGGAGGGCTGGGCTCTTTATGCCGAGCGGCTCGCGGTAGACCTTGGCGTCTATGCCCAGGATGCTGCCGGGGACATCGGCCGGCTCGCCGATGATCTGTTCCGCTGTGTGCGGCTCGTCGTCGACACCGGGCTGCACCAGCTCAAATGGACGCGCGAGCAGGCGATCGCCTATATGCACTCCAATGGCGGCGCCGCGATGAGCGAGGTGATCGCGGAGGTCGAACGCTATATGGCCTGGCCGGGCCAGGCGCTCGGCTACAAGCTGGGCCAGCTCCGGCTGCTGGCTATGCGTGATCGATACCGCGGGCAGATGGGCAAGCGCTTCGACATCAAGCAGTTCCACGCGCTGGTGCTCGGCAAAGGGGCGATGCCGATGGATCTGCTGGAGAGCGTCGTGCTGGCCAAGGCCTGAACCTTTGCCGGGCACGGGACAAACTCAATCGAACTCATATGCCCGCTCGCCATGACTCGACAGGTCGAGCCCGTCATGCTCGGCCTCGGCATCCACCCGCATCGGCACTATCATTCCGGCCAGCTTCGCCAGCACGAAGCTAGCCGCCGCCGACAATATCACGATCACACCAACGCCGAGCGCCTGCACACCGAGTTGATCGAGGATCGTTCGGCCTCCGGCGAGACCAACGCCCCCCAGCGAGACACTGGCGAGCGGCGCGAGCATCAGCGAGCCGACGATGCCGCCGACGCCATGCACCGCGAACACATCAAGCGAGTCGTCGATCCGCCAGCGCTGCTTGATCGACAGCACCGCAGTGAAGCAGACCGCCGCGCCCGCCAGACCGCACAGTACTCCGCCGAGCGGCGAGATATAACCCGCGGCCGGAGTCACCGTCGCGAGCCCCGCAACCGCGCCCGTCACCAGGCCGACCGAGGTCGCCTTGCCGATCTTGATCTTCTCCAGCACCGCCCAGGCGAGTGCCGCGGCCGACGCCGAAAGATGGGTCGCCAGCAGCGCGCCGCCGGCGGCGGCATTAGCGGCGAGCGCCGAACCACCGTTGAAGCCGAACCAGCCGACCCACAGCATGCCCGCGCCGATCATCGTCATCGCAGGGCTGTGCGGCGGGATCATCGTCTGCGGAAAACCGCGCCGGCTGCCGATCATCAGCGCGATCACCAGCGCCGAGATGCCGGCGGTAGTGTGAACGACGATGCCCCCCGCGAAATCGAGCACACCGCGCGCCGCCATCCAGCCGCCCCCCCAGATCCAGTGCGCCGCAGGGATATAGACGACCAGCAGCCAGCCCGCCGAGAACAGCATCAGCCAGCCGAAGCGTACCCGTTCCGGAAAGGCGCCGACGATCAGCGCGGGCGTGATGATCGCGAACATCATCTGGTAGAGCGCGAAGATATTTTCGGGGACCGTCAGTCCGGTTCGCGCCGCATCCAGGCCATGAAGCCCCGCCATCGAGAGATCGCCGATCCACGTCGTGCCCGTCGCGAAGGCGAGGCTATAACCGCCCGCGAACCAGATCAGCGAGACCAGCGCACCGATCGCGAAGCACTGCATCAGCACAGACAGGAAATTCTTGGAACGGACGAGGCCGCCATAGAACAGTGCCAGCCCCGGCAGCGTCATGAACAGAACCAGCGCCGAGGCGGTTATCAGAAAGGCGGTGTCGCCGCTGTCGATCGGCGCGGCGGCCGCCTGTGCCTGCGCGGCAGCGGTTTGCAGCGCAAGCGCCAGCCCCCCCGTCGCGCGCAAAATGCCCCTTCCCATGATCATCCCCCAACGTCTTTTCTCGATATCAAATGTGCCGGTTGCGCCATTCGTATGCAAGATCGTTTCGAAAGATCACGCCTACCGCCTGCCGCTCGCCATGTCGGCCTCCGCTGGCCTGACGGGGTCGAGGTTCGGCTCACCTGTCGCAAACGAAGCGTTTCGAAGCATTGCATGGTCGAGTTCCCTCTCCACCGCTAAGTACCTCCGCAACAATCCATCCATCCCGGAGCCAATCGCATGACCGAACGCAGTACCGATACCCAGATCAATCGTCTCTTTCTCGACCGCTGGTCGCCGCGCGCCTTTGACGGCTCCCGGCTGAGCGATGCGGAGCTGCGCACCCTGTTCGACGCCGCGCGGTGGGCTCCCTCCGCGTTCAACGCCCAGCCATGGCGCCTGCTCTATGCGGTCCGGAGCGATGCCAATTGGGATCGCTTCGTCAAGCTGCTGGTCCCCTTCAACCAGATCTGGGCGAAGAACGCCTCGCTCCTGATCTTCTTCGTCTCGGCGACGGCTTCGCAGGAAAAACCCAACTACACCCACAGCTTCGACACCGGCGCGGCATGGATGTCGCTCGCGCTCCAGGCGCAACTAATGGGGCTGCGTGCACATGGCATGGCCGGCTATGACCATGAGGCGGCAGGGCGCGAGCTCGGTATCCCCGAGGGCTTTCGGATCGAGGCCGCGGTCGCTGTGGGCCGCCAGACCGATGCTTCCGTGCTCCCCGAAAATCTGCGCGCACGCGAAATCCCGAGCGATCGCAAGCCGATCGAGGAGATCGCGTTCCCAGGAAATTTCGTAGCTCCGTGAGATTGTCATCCCCAACTCGCTTCAGATGCTGAAACGAGTTCCGCACCACTATCAAGTTGGTATAGCGATTCCGTAGAATTCGGGGGCGCAGCATGATCGCGGCATCAGCGACCGATTATCGCGAACTGGCCCGGCGGCGGCTGCCTCGTTTTCTGTTCGATTATATCGACGGCGGCGCCTATGCCGAGGTGACGCTGCGCCGCAACGTCGCCGATCTCGAACGGATCGCGTTGCGCCAGCGCGTGCTGCGTGATGTCTCGCATATCGATACCGGCACCACATTATTCGGACAGCGGATGGCGATGCCCGTGGCGCTCGCGCCGATCGGGCTGGCCGGCCTCTCGGCGCGTCGCGGTGAGGTTCAGGCGGCGCACGCGGCCGAAGCAGCCGGCATTCCGTTCACCCTGTCGACCGTGTCGGCCTGCGCGATGGATGAGGTCACCGGCTGCCTCGGCAAGCCTATCTGGTTCCAGCTATACATGATGCGCGACCGCGTCTTCATGCGCGACCTGCTTGCGCAGGCGACGGAGGCGGGTTGTTCGGCGCTGCTCTTCACGGTCGACCTTCCGGTGGCAGGCACCCGCTACCGCGACTTTCGCAGCGGGATGTTCGGGGGTACGACGATGAAGGGCAGGCTACGCCGTGTCTGGCAAGCGGCCACCCATCCGCGCTGGGCGTGGGATGTCGGGGTGATGGGGCGGCCGCACCATCTCGGCAATGTCGCCCCGCTGCTCAAGGGCAGGACGGGGATCGAGGATTTCTTCGGCTGGCTGCGCGACAATTTCGACGCGGGGATCGTCTGGAGCGATCTCGACTTCATCCGCTCGGAATGGAAGGGCCCGGTGATCCTCAAGGGCATCCTCGATCCCGACGACGCGCGGGAGGCGGTGAGGAGCGGCGCCGACGGCATCATCGTCTCCAACCATGGCGGCCGCCAGCTCGACGGCGTGTTGTCGAGCGCGCGCGCGCTGCCCCCGATCGCCGACGCCATCGGCGGTGAAATCGCCCTCCTCGTCGACGGCGGGATACGCTCGGGTCTCGATGTCGTGCGCATGCTTGCGCTGGGCGCCCGTGGCGTGCTGCTCGGCCGCGCCTGGGCCTATGCCCTCGGCGGCGGCGGACAGGCCGGCGTCGCGCATCTGCTGCGGCTGATCGAAGCCGAGATGCGCGTCGCGATGGCGCTCACCGGCGTCACCTCGATCGCCGAGATCGACCGAAGCATATTGGCTGAGATGTAGGCCATGCCTGCACGCTCGATTCCTGCTAAACGGGATGTCGGTTTCCGGACATTTGCCCCGTCGTAGGAAAGAGCCCCTTCATGGTGCTCGACAACGAGGAGAAGCACGATGCGTGTGGTGGTTTTCGTGAAGGCGACCGAGGACAGCGAACAAGGCAACCTGCCCTCTACCGAATTGCTCGAGGCGATGAGCAAATATAATGAGGAGCTGGTCGACGCCGGCATCATGGTGGGCGGCGACGGCTTGAAGCCCTCTTCTCAAGGCAGGCGCATCGCATTTGACGGCCCAGGCCGCACCGTGATCCACGGCCCCTTCCCCGCGACCCGTGAACTGGTTGCCGGCTATTGGCTGTGGCGGGTCAAGGACATGGACGAGGCGGTGGCCTGGGCGAAGCGCTGCCCCAATCCGATGCCGGGCCCGAGCGAGCTCGAGATCCGCCCGATCTTTGAGATGGAGGATTTCGACGATGTGGTGACGCCGGAAGTGATCGAGACCAACGAGCGCATCGCGGAGAAGCTCGCCGGAGATGGCGGAACGCCGCCGTGACGGATCAGAAAATGCCTACCGCGCCGTGTAGCCAGGTGAGAACGACGACGGAAACCAGCCCGGCACCGATGATGACCCGGCAGATCGGATTACCGGTGCTCCATTTGGCAAGCTCGTAAACCGCACCCGCCCCAATGAGGAGGGCGCCGGCCGCCGCGAAGTCGGATGCGTCCCAAGTGACTTCGCGGGTGAATCGCATCGCCACCAACGGCAGCAGGAGAATTGTCGCTATCGCCGCCCACATCGGCGACATCCAGCGATTGCTATCACCCCGCCTGTCGACGTTCCTTTGCTTGTGCATCGCCTTTCCCTTGTGATCCGAAAGCCTACCATATCAAAGCTGGAAAGCACAGTTGATTGCCGTAGCGTAACTGCGAGCCTCGACCTGAACACCGCTTTTCGAGGCGCAAATCCGCCCGCTCGTCGCTTCACCGCCGGATCGATCCGCCCCGTTAAGAGTTTTGGAATAGGGCGAAAAACCGCCTTCATAAAGCTCATGACGAGAAGCGAGATGAGCGAGCAGCGGCAGATGGGCATTGCGAGCCAGGCCATCCCCGCTGACCTGTTCATCACGCATGAGCTTGGCGCCAGAGAGCCCAAGCGGTTCGACGCCGCGCAAGAGGTCGCCGCCATGCAGATGATCGCGAACCGGATGGCATCCAGTCCGCATGACCTTCTACCCTATTTCGTCGATCTCGCCATGCAGCTCACCGAGGCCGCCGCCGCCGGGCTCACCTTGCTGGACCCGGAAGCGCCCGATCAGCTGCTCTGGTGCCAATTGCGTGGATCCTTCCGCAAATTCGAGAACACCAGATCGTGGCGCGACAACAGCATTTGCAACGCCACGTTGGAACAGGGCGTCGTGACCCTCCTGGCCCATCCCGAGCGCGTATATGGCTGGATCGCCGATGCCGGTCTTTCGATGCCGGAAGCGTTGATGGTTCCTCTCCATGTGGCAGGCGAGCCGATCGGTACGCTCTGGGTCGGCACCGAAGCGAGAAACCATTTCGATCGAGGCGACGCTCAACTGCTGGCGGAACTCGCCGGCTTCGTCGGCATCGCCCTGGAAATGACGCGCAAGGAGGCATCCTTGCGCAAATCCCTCGAGCAGCAGGAGATCGTCGCCGACGAGATGAGCCATCGCCTGAAGAACGTGTTCGCCGTAGCCGACGGGATGGTGCGGGCGACGGCAAAAAGAGCCGAGACGCCGGACGACATGGCCGACACATTGACCGGCCGGCTGCACGCCCTGGAGAAAGCGCACGCGCTGCTGCAGCGCAAGGTCAAGGATATCGAAAGCAGTCCCGCCGCCACGGATCTTCACAGGCTCATCGCTACGATCACCCAGGGCCATGGCTTCGTCTCGACCATTCCGGACTCGCCCTTCTCGTTCACCGGGCCGGCTGTGCTCTGCGGTGAACACGCCATCAACGGACTTGCCCTGCTGGTCCATGAACTGGCCACCAACGCGTCCAAATATGGCGCGCTGTCGCAGTCCGGCGGGCGCGTGGATGTCAGCTGGAGCGTGGCGGATGACGAGCTGACGATCGGCTGGGCCGAGAGGGGTGGCCCGCGGATCGAGAAGGCGCCGTCGCGCCGCGGCTTCGGCACCAGCTTGATAGACCGGACGGTCGCCGCCCAATTTCACGGTGTCTTGCATCGCGAATGGCGGTCCGAGGGGCTGTTCGCCCATATGCGCCTGTCGCTGAGCAGGGTTAGGACCTAACCCGACGCCACCCCGGAATCCCGCGGTCACTCAGTCCGGATTCACGATATGGTTCCGATCAAAAACGCTCACCGACCATCGCTTCGCTTTTCGCCCAGAGCGCTTTCGCGGTTGCGGGATTGAGCGCAAAGGGCTTGATCCCGTCCCTTATCTCCGGATTGTCGACAGGCTCGGCGACATGGCAATCCTCACAATAGAGCCCGCCCACCGAACCGGCGGGGGCGATCAGTCCGGCCCAGAGCGACGTCGCCGCACCCTGGGGGATGCTCTTTAAACTGAAGCCCGGCCGGCCGTGCTTGATATTGTCCGCCTCGATCCTGGCGATCAACGCTTTCATCGCGGTGGGGTCCATATGCCGCGCCAGCTCCGTCCGGATGCCGCCGGGATGGACCGCCGTCGCGCGCACCCCGCGATCCCGATGGCGGCGATCGAACTCGACTGCGAACAGGATGTTGGCAGTCTTGGAGCGGCCATAGGCGATATGCGGATCATAGGTGGTGCGATCGAAATTGGGATCGTCGAGATCGACATCCGAATTGCGATGCGCGGCCGACGACAGGATCACCAGCCGGCCGCCCGGCCTTATCAGCGGCGCGATCCTGTTGACGAGCAGGAAATGGCCGAGATGGTTGGTGCCGAACTGCGTCTCGAAGCCATCCACGGTCTTGCCGAACGGGCAGGCCATCACGCCTGCATTGGCGATGACCACGTCGAAGGACCGTCCGTCGGCGATGAGATTGTCGGCGCAGGCCCGGACGCTCGTCAGCGAGGCAAGGTCGAGCTCGACCAGCGCGATGCTGCCACCGCCGCGAGTCGCCGCCGCCCGCACCCCCTCGGTCGCACGGTGGGCCTTGCCCAGGTCGCGTGCGGCCCCGATCACATCGGCGCCATGCTCCACCAGCGCCCGCGCGGTCTCGACGCCGAGGCCTGCCGAAACCCCAGTGACAAGGACGCGCCTGCCCTTGAGATCCAGGCCGTCGAGCACCTCGTCGCTGGTCGATTCCGCGCCAAAGTCCATGGTCATGCTGCTCTCCCGTTCGGTCTTCCCGCCGCGGTCATAAGCTGCCCGCTGCGCCTAGGACAGAAGGCCGCCGCCGGCTGGTCTCATTCATTCGGTGGGCTGCGCAAAGAGGTGTCCAGGCTGATCGGCCCCGGCCCGGCGAACACCAAATAGAGGAAGACGAAGCAATAAAGGATCGCCGCGTCCCCCATATTGTTGACTGGAAAGAAATCCCGGGGCGCATGACCGAGGAAGTAGGCGAAGGCCATTGTGCCCGAAGCGACGAACGCCGCCGGCCGGGTGAACAATCCAAGCGCGATGAGTGCGCCTCCGATCAGTTCCACGATGCCGGCGAAATCGCCGGGGGACTGCAGCGCCCAGGCGCTTCCCGCGCGTTCGCCGGCGGGAAAGGAAAGGAATTTCTGTGTTCCATGCGCAAGGAACAGAAGGCCGGCCATGATGCGCAGGATGCTCAGCATGAGCGGTGCGCGCTGCTCGAGCGAGTTGATGTTCATGCCTTCGATCCCGCTGTTATTGGCGGTCAGAATAGTGAGGCGCGGCCTGACTGCCAAGATGGCATAAGGATCGAAGGCGATGGCGGCATGGTTGCCTCGCTATTGCTTCAGCCACTGGAGCAGCCGGTGCCGCGCGGGCGTGGCTACGGGGCCGCCCGCCGGCGGATCGAGGGGATAGCCTAGCGAGCGCAAATCCCACTCCATCCGCTCCGCGAGCCAGCGATTGGATCGCCAGAACCGTTCGGCGATCCAGTCCGCCATAGCCGTGTCGATCCCGGCCGCCAGCCTGCGCACGGGCCCGAACAACGGCCACCGGTTGAGCCGGCGGAACAGCCATTTGCGGATCGAGTACCAATAGGGAATGTGGACCAGCCACGCTTTATAGAGCAGCGATCGCGCGGTGAAGAGATTGGCGATGCGCAGCAGCGGGATCAGCCCGGCGCGGTAGCGGCCGTTGACCCGCTCTGCGCCGGGATCGGGCAAGGTCGTTCGCAGGATTTCGCCGATCGCGCCGAGGATGCGGCGGCGATCGCGCACCAGCGCCTCATAGGGCAGAACGGTCACATTGTCGGGCCCATACAGCCTGTCATAGCATTGGATAAGCCCGCGATAGTCGAGCTCCGCAAAGTCGAAGCAGGGAATCTTGAAGGGCCGTTCCTTGCCCATGAAGCGATATTTCCGGGGCAACAGATAGCGGCTGAGCGACGCGGTGCCGCCCTCGCGCAGATATTGGTGGTACCAGGACACGGCGGCGCTCGGCTGGGCGCGGACGAAGATGAGCACATGCGCTTCGGGAATGGTGGCATGGAGCCGCCGCGCCATCTCCCTGGCGATGTAGGTCGAGGCGAGCCCTTGGTGGAGAACGCCGGACAGGTCCTCCTCGCTCAGGATCGCCGGCTTGTCCAGGTCGTCCAGACCAAGCGAGACGCGCGCCGCGGCCGGATCGAAATCATAGGCGTCTCGAGACATGAAGGTGGCGCGGATCGCCCGTTGATCGATCAGGTGATGCGTCGTCAGCCGCGGATAGACACATTTCTGGAACCAGCTCGTGCCGGTCTTGTGGAAGCCGATGTGGACGAGCGGGCGCACGCTCGCGGCTCAGCACTGCCCATCCAGGGCGCGCGCCATCAGCATCGGGATCTCGCCGCTCAGGTCGCGGGCGAGGAACCCGATCGGGCCGACGCGCCGGGCCGTCGCCTGCCCCGCCTCGCCATGCAGCCAAACGCCCCAGGCCGCCGCGGTCATCGGATCGGCACCGCGCGCGGCAAGCCCGGCGATCACGCCGGCAAGCACGTCGCCCGAACCGCCGGTCGCGAGGCCGGCGCAATCGCTGCCATAGATCAATGTCTCGCCCCCGGGTGCGGCGATCACCGTTTCGTCCGCCTTGAGCACGATGACGGCATCGAAGGTTCCGGCGGCGGCCTGCGCGCAGGCGACCGGATCTTCGGCGATCTCCTCCTCCGACGCCCCGGTGAGCCGAGCCATCTCGCCATAATGCGGCGTCAGGATGGTTCGCCCCTGGCGCGCGGCGATCAGCGGTGCGAGCGGCCTCGCACAGGAGATCGCCGCGGCGTCGAGGATCGCGGTCTGATCCTCTCCCAGCTCGCTCAGCAATCCCTCGATCAGTGCGCGGGCGCTCGGCTGGCTGACCATGCCCGGGCCGATCAGCAGCGCATTGCAGTAGCGAGCGGCGTTCTGGAGCTTCGCCGCCGCGTCGTCTCCGATCTCGCCGTCTTCACCGGTCGGCAGGCCGATCATCGCCGCCTCGGGGACGAGCACGCCCAGGTGCATCGCCCCCGCGTCGACCGTCGCGATCTGGAGCTTGCCGGCACCGCTGCGCAGCACCGCCTCTCCGGTCAGCCTCAGCGCGCCGGGAACGAACATGCTGCCGCCGACCAGCAGGACGCGGCCGCGACTATTCTTGTCGCCGGCGTGGCTGGGATCGGGCAAGGAATGCGCCGCACGCCAGATGGCATCGAGGGGGGCGGCCTCGCTCATCCGCGCGCCGCCACGATCGGATCGCGCGCGCGGGTGACCGGCATATGCTCGGCCTCCATCGGCGCGGTCGCATTGTAGCGGACCAACGCGAGATTGCCGTCCTTGCCCATATTCGGGTCGAAGCGATATTCGGTAACCGAGCAATTGGCGACATCAGCCTCGCGGTCGATCGCCAGGATCGCCGCCTCGTCGAGATTCTCGATGATGTACCGCAGGCAGAGCACCACGACCTGATGCGCGAAGATCATCACCCGCCGCTCGGCATAATGAAGCGAGACCGTATCGAGCAGCGAGCGCAGCCGCAGGATCACGTCGCACCAGCTCTCGCCGCCCGGCGGACGATGGTAGAATTTGCCGAGGATCTTCCGGAAATCGGCCTGGTCGGGAAAGACGTTGGCGATGCCGTGGGTGGTCAGGCCGTCGAGAACGCCGAACTCCTTCTCGCGGAGCCGCTCGTCCATGCAGATCCGTTCGTCGTGCGCCGCGCCACCGGCGTCGCGGAACAGCTGCGCGGTCTGCATCGAGCGCCGATAGGGCGAGGACAGCAGGATATCGGGCCGATCCTCCTCGGCGTTCTGCGAGAACCAGTGGCCGAGTGCATGGGCCTGTTGCTCGCCGAGAGGGCTGAGCGGGACATCGACGTCGCGGCCGCTGATGCCGATGCGGTCCACCCCCGCCCGATGCGCCGCATCGCGCGCGACATTGCCAGCGCTCTGGCCGTGGCGGATGATCCACAGGCAGGCGGGCCAACGCTGCCGCATCAGCGGGCGCTGAACGTGTCGCAGCGAGAAGGATCGCCGCTCGTCAGCCCAACCTGGAGCCAGCGCTGCCGTTCGGCGGCGCTGCCATGGGTGAAGCCTTCGGGCACGACATAGCCCTGGCTCGCCTTCTGGAGCGTGTCATCGCCCACCGCTGCGGCGGCGCGCATGCCCGCCTCGGCATCGCCTGGCTCGAGCAGGTTCTTGTCGTTCCTGGCCCAGACCCCGGCATAGCAATCGGCCTGGAGCTCGACCTTGACCTGGAGCGCGTTGGCCGCGCCTTCGCTGAGCCGCCCCTGCTCACGCCGCACGCGATCGAGCGTCCCTTCCAGATGCTGGATGTGATGGCCGACCTCGTGCGCGATCACATAAGCCTGGGCGAATTCGCCGGGTGCGCCGAACCGATTGCCGAGTTGGTCGAAGAAGCTGGTGTCGAGGAAGATGCGCGTGTCGGCGGGGCAGTAGAAGGGGCCCGCCTGAGCGTTGGCATAGCCGCAGCCCGCCTGTGTGCCGCCCGAATAGAAAACCAGGGTGGTGGGGCGATATTGCGCGCCCTGCCGGCTGAAAAGCTCGCCCCAGATGCGCTCGGTCGATCCCAGCACCTTGAGCGAACGGCGCTGGACCTCGCTGAGCTCGCCCGGCGCCGAGCCCGGCCGGCTCTGCTGGACGACGGGTGTCACGCCCTGCTCGCCGATCAGCGACAATGGATTGACCCCGAGGACGAGCGAGATGATGCCGATGACGATCAGCGATCCGCAACCGAGCCCGCCGCGTCCGAGCGGAATGCCGATCGGCAATCCGAAACCGCGACCGCCGCCCGACCGAACCTCATAATTGCTGCTTTCGCGTTCATCGTCGAGCCGCATGCAAATCTCCCCAACCAGAGAGAGAGAATGCATCGCTGGCGTTATGGTTGCAGGAGGCCCATTGCGTGCGCTGCGTTCTCCGGCACTTCCGGGCCGTGGCCCGCTTCGCAGCCGCCTTCAGGGCGCGATATTCGGACTTGGTGCAATAGCGGCCAAAGGCGTAAAGGACGTCTGGGGCGTAGTCCAACTCACGAGGAGCAACGATCGTGGCTCGTTTGAGCGTGTATCGCCATGCCGGATCACCCAATGCGATGATCTCATATTTGACCACTTCATTAGGTGGCAGTCGCGAGTTCCAGCGAACCTCGAGATAGAAGGCATAGCGCTTAGCCGGGCAAGAGCTGCGGAACATCTCGCGGCCTGCGGAGCTTGTCTACCGCATCGACTACAATCCTCTCCAAGCCCGCAGGAAAGGCCTATGAGCGAGATCCTCCTCAAGCCCGGCGCCGTGCCGCTCGATCAGTGGCGCGCCATCTATCGCGGTGCAGTGCCCCGGCTGGATTCCGCATGCGGGCCGCTGATCGCCGAAAGCGCCGCCGCGGTCGGCCGGATCCTCGCCCGGCACAAGCCGGTCTATGGGATCAACACCGGCTTCGGAAAGCTCGCCAGCGCCAGGATCGGCGACGAGGACTTGGCCACGCTCCAGCGCAACATCGTGCTGAGTCATGCCGCAGGCACCGGCGCGTCCTCTCCCACAGCCATCGTCCGGCTGATGATGGCGCTCAAGCTCGCCAGCCTCGCGCAGGGCGCGTCGGGGGTGAAGCCCGAGACGATCGAGTTGATCGAGGCGATGCTGCTCGCCGGACTCACCCCGGTCATTCCCTCTCAAGGCTCGTGCGGTGCGAGCGGCGATCTCGCGCCGCTCGCACATATGGCGGCGGCGATGATCGGTGTCGGCCAGATCGATTTGGGCGGCCGGCGGCTGACCGCCGAGGGCGCGCTCGCGCGAGCCGGACTAACCCCCCTCACGCTCGGCCCCAAGGAGGGGCTGGCGCTGCTCAACGGCACCCAGTTCTCAACGGCCAACGCGCTGGCCGGGTTGTTCGAAACCGAGCTGATCTTCCAGTCGGCGCTGATCACCGGCGCACTCGCGACCGAGGCGGCCAGGGGATCCGACACGCCGTTCGATCCGCGCATCCATGCACTGCGCCGCCAGCCGGGCCAGATCGAGGCAGCGGATGCGCTTCGCCGGCTGATGGCGGGATCGGCGATCCGCGCGAGCCACCTTGAAGGCGATGCCCGGATCCAGGATCCCTATTGCCTGCGCTGCCAGCCGCAGGTAATGGGCGCCGCGCTCGACGTGCTGGCCGGCGCCGCCGCGATGCTCCGCACCGAGGCCAATGGCGTATCGGACAATCCGTTGATCTTCCCTGACACCGACGAGGCGCTGTCGGGCGGCAATTTCCACGCCGAGCCGGTCGCCTTCGCCGCCGATATGATGGCGCTCGCGATCTGTGAGATCGGATCGATCACCGAACGGCGGATCGCGATGCTGGTCGATCCCGCCCTGTCGGGCCTGCCCGCCTTCCTGACGCCGCAGCCTGGACTCAATTCGGGCTTTATGATTCCGCAGGTGACCGCCGCCGCGCTGGTCTCCGAGAACAAGCAGCGCGCGACGCCGGCGAGCGTCGATTCGATCCCTACCTCCGCCAATCAGGAGGACCATGTCTCGATGGCGGCGCATGGCGCGCGGCGGCTGCTCGACATGGCGGGCAATGCCAGCGCAATCGTCGGCATCGAACTGCTTGCGGCGGCGCAGGGCTGCGAGTTTCACGCGCCGCTGCTTTCGAGCAGACCGCTTGAGGCCGCGCGGGCCCGGCTTCGGCAGGAGGTGCCGATGCTCGACCATGACCGCCATATCCACCCCGATATGGAAGCCGCGATCATGATCGTCCGCTCGGGCACCCTGATCGCCGCGGCGGGCATCGACTTGCCGGGAATCGGGTGATGAACTGGCTTGAAATCCATCGCGGCGATGTCCGCGGCGTCACAACGGGAGAGCCGTTCACGCGCATCGGGGAGTCGATCTGACGGTCAGC
Organism: uncultured Sphingomonas sp.; assembly: GCA_946482655.1. The sequence continues at coordinate 23,361 of CAMLSA010000026.1, forward strand.
CGATCGTACATCGATACCAATCGTTAACCAACTTTCGTCTAATTCCCCCTCCGGTGGGGAGAGAGATATGGACATGACATCCGTTCCGCGCGCGGGGCTTCAATCGTCGCTTGACGATAGAGAGCTCGCGAAACGCGTGGCGATCTACAACGCCGGCGGAAAACTGCGGGAGCGGCTCGCAACGGTGTGGGATCGCGCTTCCGACCTCATCCTGAAGACCGCCCACGATTATTGGAAGCCGATAACGTCGGCCATCGAGGCAAGTGCGACCGACAGCGAACGCGAGCAGCTCTCGACCGATCTTGGCCTGCTGGTCGAGCGGCGGCGCGCGATCTTTACGCGCCCGATCGACGCGGAATGGATTCGCTTGCTCAGCTTGAGCGGCGCCATGATCCATCGGCTGAAAATTCCCACGGCCGGGATCGTGATGGGTCTTGCGGCCGAGGCCGAGATGCTGATCGATCGCCTCGCCGAACATTATCCCGACGATCCCGACTTCGTACTTTTCACCCAGCGCACCGTCGACCTGTTGGGAGCGATCGAACTCGAACTGGATTTGGCACACCTCAACGCGATGCGGCGCCAGCGTGCGCTGGCCGAACGCGAAGAGGCGGGAATCATATTCCGCACCGACATCGGCGACATCCTGGCGGCAACGCTGCAAGGCTCGGCGAGCCTGCGCGACCAGACCGTCCAGGTGTCACGCTCCGCGCGCGGCATGTTCGGCAAAACCGCCGACGTCGCCGCTGCCGCCGAACAGTCGGCCGCCGCGATGCGCGATGCCGCGATGACCGCGTCCGGGCTGATCCGCGCGATCGAAGATGCCCGGCGCGAGGTCGACATCGCGGCCGAGGTCGCCACCCGCGCCGCCAGCCAGTCGGCCGAGGCGGTGAGCGTCTCCAATGCGCTGACCAACCATGCCCAGGCGATCGAATCGATTCTCGGACTGATCCGCAACATCGCCGGGCAGACCAATCTGCTCGCGCTCAACGCGACGATCGAGGCTGCCCGCGCCGGCGACGCCGGACGCGGCTTCGCGGTGGTGGCACAGGAGGTGAAGAACCTCGCCAGCCAGACCGCCCGCGCAACCGACGATATCGCACAGAAAATCGCCTCCATCCAGGCCGCCACCCGTCAGACGGTCGAGGCCAATGGTTCCATCCGCGAGACGGTGAGCGAGGTCGAGGCGCTCGCCGCGCGCATTCGCGGCGCTATGGACACCCAGGCGCGCACCGTGACGATGATCACCGCCGCCGTCGACGAGACGGCGATGGCGGCCAACTCGATGTCGTCGACCGTCGCCGAGATCCGCGCCGATACCGAGCATGTCGCAAGCGACATCGATCGGCTCGAGGAAGGTTTCCGCGCAGTCGATGCGAAGCTCGGCCAGCTCGAAAACACCGCGCACGAATTCGCCGCGCGCATCGCGATCTGATCCCCGCCAATCACGCCTGCGAACGCTTGGTGTTTGGCCAAGGGATAGTCGTCATGGTTAATCGGTTTTTAAGGGAGCTGGGCTACCCGAACGGTAGATCGATCTAATTCCGGAAGCCCGCAATGATTCCCAAGAAGCTCCATTTCATCTGGGTCGGCGACGAAGCGAAGCGGCCGGACAACTGCATCGATACGTGGCGACAGCTGAATCCCGGCTGGGAAATCACGCTATGGGGTAACGACGCGCTGCGCGAGCGCGAGTGGATCAACGCCGCGCATATGATGGAAATGTTCGAGATCGAGCTCAACGGCGTCGCCGACATGATGCGCTGGGAAATCCTCTACGGCGAAGGCGGCGTGGTCCTCGACGCCGACAGCATCTGCCTGCGGCCGCTCGACGACGAGCTGCTCGACTGTGAAGCCTTCGCCTGCTGGGAAAACGAGATGGCGCGACCCGGCCTGATCGCCGCCGGCTATTTCGGCGCCTGCGCCGGCAATCCGTTCGTCGGGCAGATCATCCTCGACATCCAGAAGGAAGAGTCGGTCGTCGACAGGGGCGCCTGGGAAACCGTCGGCCCGCAGCGCCTGACCGACAGCTATCGCGCTTATCAATATCATGGCCTCACGATCTACCCGAGCCACTATTTCATACCCGAGCACTTCTCCGGAACCGTCTATAGCGGCACCGGTCCCATCTATGCGCATCAGCTATGGGGCAGCACGCGAGGGGCTTATGACGAGATCCACCTGGAGAAGCTCGCCGCGCCCATAGCCCCGCGGCCGACCGTCCAGGCTGCTCCGACGGCGCGGGCGATAACAACTCCCCGCGAGCCTTCGATCGAGGCGATGCACGACCCCTATTTCGTGCAGAAGGTCCAGGTCAGCAGCGAGCTGGTCGGCGTCAGCAAGATCGATGCGTTCAGGGGACTTTGCGAAGGCGGGCGCGTCCTGCACATCGGCTGCGCCGACTGGCCGATCACCAATCCAGATTCATCGCTTCACCTGGCACTCGAACCCTGGTGCGCGAAGCTCGATGGCTTCGACATCCATGCCGAGGCGCTCGCCGCGCTCGCCCCCTACACGAAGGGGCGGTTGTTCAGCCGTTTCGAGGACATCGCGGACGAATATGACGTCGTGCTCGTTCCCGAGGTGATGGAGCATGTCGCCAGCGTGGAGGAATTCCTGACGAACCTGAGTTCGCTGAAGACCGATTGCTACCTGATCACCGTGCCCGACGCCTATCAATGCCGGCAGCGGCACTTCGAATATGCCGATGATTCGGAGACGTTCTTGGAGGCCGTCCATCCCGACCACAATTGCTGGTACACGCCGTTCACCTTTTCCAACACGCTATCGAAATACACGTCCTGGAAAATGGAGAAGATGTGGTTCTTCAACAACATCTCGCTGATGGCGCTGATGACCAAGCCAGCGCAACGCTTGGCTGCCTGAGCGATCCACCGCCACTTGACACCATAATCGTGAGACGCTGACATGAAGCAGAACGTAGATCAGAGTTTGCGCAAGGCGGCCTCCTTGTCGGCGCGAGGCAATGTCTCCGAGGCGGAGAGCATCTATCGTGACGTGCTCCAGCGTTTTCCCGCCAACAAGCGCGCCCTCGAGGGGATGCGCGCGCTGTCCGCTCCGAAGGACCCACAAGCCTATGAGAAAGGGGTCGAGGCCGTCCTCGCCCTATACGACCAGGGCCGGCTCCGCGAGGCGCTCGACCATCTCCGCCTGCTGATCGATCTCTATCCTTCACAGCCAGACCTCCACAACATCGCCGGCGCCGCCTGTGCCGGCACCGGGCAATTGGCCGCCGCCGTCGAGTTTTATGATCGGGCCATCGAGCTCAAGCCCGATTATGCCGAGGTCCATTCGAACCGCGCCACGGCGCTGATCGGGCTGCAACGGCTAGATGAGGCCCTCGCCAGCTGCGACGAGGCGATCGCGCTGCAGCCCGGCAATGCCGGCGCGCACTCCAATCGCGGGACAGTGCTCAAGCAATTGGGCCGACCCGACGAGGCCATCCGCAGCTACGACGCGTCGATCGGGCTCGATTCCGGCTCGGCCGAAGTCCATTACAACCGCGGCAACGCCCTGCTCGAGCTGAAGCGGCCCGAGGAGGCCGTCGCCAGCTATGACAAGGCGATCGCGCTGAGGCCGACCTATGTCGTCGCCCACAGCAACCGCGGCAATGCGCTGAAGGATCTCAGGCGCCTGCACGAGGCCCTCGACGCCTATGGCAGGGCGATCGCGCTCAAGCCCGATTATGCCGAGGCGCATTCCAATCTCGGCATCGCCCTGCTGGGGCTGAAACGGCTCGACGACGCGCTCGACAGCTGCCGCAAGGCGGTCGACCTCCAGCCCGAGGACGCGGACGTCCACTATAACCATGCGATCGTGCTGCAGGAGATGCAGCGGCTCGACGAGGCGCTAGACGCCTATGATCATTCCGTCCGCAGCGACCCGGACCATGCCGAGGCGTACTCCAATCGCGGGACGGTGCTCTATGAATTGCACCGGCTCGACGAGGCGATGGTCAGCTATGCCAAGGCCGTCGAACTCGCGCCCGCCGATGCGGCCAGCCATTATAATCTCGCCAATGTCCTGCAGGAACTGGAGCGGCTCGACGAGGCGGTGGAGAGCTATCGCAAGGCGATCGCACTCAAGCCGGATCATCCCGAAGCGATCAGCCAGCTCATCTATCAACGGGCACGGATGTGCCAGTGGGACGAGCCTGCCGCCGACGTCTCCACCTTGGGCATCGCCACCAAGGCGGTGACGCCGTTCACCTTTCTCGCGATCGAAGACAATCCGCAGCGCCATCTCCTGCGCGCGAAGAAATGGGTCGGCGAAAAATACCGGCGCGTCAGCATCAGGCCCGCCAAGGCGGCCGCCCGGTCCCCGCGCATTCGCATCGGCTATTTCTCGGCAGACTTCCACGATCACGCCACGATGTATCTGATCGCCAGGCTCCTCGAGCTGCACGACAGGAGCAGGTTCGAGGTCCATGCCTTCTCCTATGGAATGGACAGACGGGACGGCATGCGTCAACGCGCCCGGAATGCGGTCGATGCCTTTCATGAGGTCAGCGGCCTGACCGACAAGGCGATCGCCGATCTGGCGAAGCGCGAGGGGATCGACATCGCAATCGATCTCAAGGGTCATACCAAGGGCATGCGAACCGGAATCTTCTCCCATCGTGCCGCACCGGTGCAGATTGGCTATCTCGGCTATCCGGGATCGATCGGGGCCGATTTCATCGATTACATCATCGCCGACGAGGTGGTCATTCCCGAGCGCAGCCGCCCGTTCTACTCGGAAAAGGTGATCACCCTACCCGACAGCTATCAGGTGAACGACGACACGCGTCCGATTTCCGCCCGGCAATTCAGCCGGACGGCACTCGGCCTGCCCGAAAGGGGCTTCATCTTCTCCAGCTTCAACAACCTCTACAAGATCACGCCGGCGGAGTTCGACATCTGGATGCGGCTGCTGTCGAAGGTGGATGGCAGCGTTCTCTGGCTGTTGAAGGCCAATCCATGGGCGGAAGCCAATCTGCGCCGGGAGGCGGAGGCCCGCGGCGTCGATCCCGGCCGGCTGGTGTTCGGCGAAAGAATGCCGCTCGAGGACCATCTCGCCCGACACGCACACGCCGACCTGTTCCTCGACAGCTTCAACTGCAACGCCCACACCACCGCCAGCGATGCGCTATGGGCAGGCCTTCCGGTCGTCACCAAATTGGGCGAAAGCTTCGCCGCGCGGGTTGCGGGCAGCCTGCTCCACGCGGTCGGCATGCCCGAGCTCGTGACCGGGACCGCGGCCGATTACGAGCGGACGGCGCTGGATCTGGCGCGTGATCCCGCGAAACTCGCCGCGACCAGGGCGAAACTGGCCGCGAATCGGTCAACGACGGCGCTGTTCGACACCCGACGATATGCGCGTCACCTCGAGTCGGCCTTCGAGATGGCCTATGACCGCTACCGGGATGGCCTGCGGCCCGATCATATCGCGGTGCCCCGCCAGGCATAGCGACATTGCGGTAATCGCCGCGGGGCCCTAGATCGCGGCCATGGAATATCAGGTACATGTGATCGGCGGCGGGCTTGCCGGATCGGAAGCGGCGTGGCAGCTTGCCGAGGCCGGCATCCGCGTCCGCCTGTCCGAAATGCGCGGCGTGGAAGCCACCCCGGCGCATCAGACCGACAGCCTGGCCGAGCTGGTCTGCTCGAACAGCTTCCGTTCGGACGATCCCAACAACGCGGTCGGCCTGCTCCATGCCGAGATGCGGGCGCTGGGATCGCTGATACTGCGCACCGCCGACGCGCACCGCGTGCCGGCGGGATCGGCGCTGGCGGTCGACCGCGAAGGCTATGCCGAAGGCGTCACGCGGGCAATCGCCCTTCATCCCAATATCGATCTGGTGCGGGAACGGATTGACCGCCTGCCCGCCTCCGGCCCCGTCGTGGTCGCGACCGGTCCCCTGACCGCCGCGCCGCTGGCGGGTTCGATCAGCGAAGCGACCGGCGCGGACGCGCTCGCCTTCTTCGATGCGATCGCACCGATCGTCCACAAGCATTCGATCGACATGGACGTCGCCTGGATGGCATCGCGCTGGGACAAGTCCGGTCCTGGGGGCTCGACCAGGGATTACATCAACTGTCCGATGGATAAGGAGCAATATCTCGCCTTCCATCAGGCGCTGCTCGACGGCGAAAAGACCGAGTTCAAGGACTGGGAGAAGGACACCCCCTATTTCGACGGCTGCATGCCGATCGAGGTGATGGCCGAACGCGGTATCGACACGTTGCGCTACGGACCGATGAAGCCCGTCGGGCTCGACGATCCCCGTACCGGCCGCTGGCCCTATGCGGTCGTCCAGCTCCGCCAGGACAACGCCCTCGGCACCCTCTGGAACATCGTCGGCTTCCAGACCAAGCTAAAGCATGGCGAGCAGGTCCGTCTGTTCCGCACGATACCCGGGCTCGAAAGAGCCGAGTTCGCGCGGCTCGGTGGTCTCCACCGCAACACCTTCATCCAGAGCCCCAGGCTGCTCGACGGCACCCTACGCTTGAAGAGCCGTCCGCATATCCGCTTCGCCGGGCAGATCACCGGCTGCGAAGGCTATGTCGAATCGGCCGCGATCGGTCTGCTCGCGGGGCGTTTCGCCGCGGCTGAACTGCTCGAAAGACCGATGACGCCGCCGCCGCTCACCACCGCCCTGGGCGCGCTGCTCGGCCATATCACCGGCGGCGCCGAAGCCGATGGCTATCAGCCGATGAACGTCAATTTCGGATTGTTCCCGCCGGTCGAAGGCGCCCGCGGCGGCCGCAAGCGCAAGGCCGACCGCAAGGCGATGTTCGCCGAGCGCGCGGGAGAAGATTTGAAGAGCTGGATGGCGGACGCCTAAGCCGCGTAGGGCCCCCACTGGCAGGAAGTGACCACTGTCACCGCCGCTTGATGACGTGGCCGAGGCTGTCGGTGCGTGCGGGTTCGTCCTCGTCCCTCACGGGCATATATTCCCGCTCGATTTCCGAGCGGATCTGCTCGAGCTGCTTCTCGGTCAGATGCTCGATTCCGATATAATCGTTGCGCGCCGGTCCGATCGCCCTGATGATCTCGTCCAGCTTGGCCTGTATCGCGGCGCCATCGCGGTTCTGGGCGTTCTGAATCAGAAACACCATCAAGAAGGTGATGATCGTCGTCGTCGTGTTGACGATGAGCTGCCATGTATCCGAGAAACCGAACACCGGGCCGCTGATTCCCCAGAGGACGATTCCGAGTACCGCCAGCATGAAGGCGAGCGGCTGACCCGCCGCGGTCGCTATTTTCGCCGCGATGCGCGTGAAGAATTGGTCCATCGTCATTCCCTTCGGATGCGCGGGGAACTCATTATGGCTGCACAACCTTTATTACGATCGGCTGTTCCGGTTGGCCTTTGATGCTCAAGCCGCTAGGGGCTCGGCGATGGACACATCCGAGCTTCGCGTCGCCCTGTTCACGGGCAACTACAACTATGTACGCGACGGCGCGAACCAGGCGCTGAACCGGCTCGTCGGCTATCTGCTCAGGCATGGGGCCGCGGTACGGATCTATTCGCCGACGGTGAAGGACCCGGCCTTTCCAGCGACCGGCGATCTTGTCCATATTCCATCCTTCCCGGTGCCCGGGCGTGCCGAGTATCGCTGTCCGGTGATGATTCCGCCCGGCATCAAACGCGACATCAAGCGGTTCGACCCCAATATATTGCACGTCGCGAGCCCGGAGATATTGGGGCATCGCGCGGTCAGCCTCGCGCTCCGCCGCAAACTGCCCGTGGTGGCGTCGGTCCACACCCGCTTCGAGACCTATTTCCGCTATTACGGGCTCGCCTTCCTCGAGCCGATCGTCGAAGCGCTGCTGCGCCGCTTCTATCGCCGCTGCGACGCGATCTTCGCGCCCTCCGAATCGATGGCGCAGCTGCTCCGCAACCAGCGGATGAGCTACGATGTCGGTATCTGGTCGCGCGGCATCGACCGCACCATCTTTCAACCCGGTCGCCGCAGCGAGGAATGGCGGCAGTCGATGGGGATCGAGCGTGATGACGTCGTGATCGGCTTCGTCGGACGGCTCGTCATGGAAAAGGGCCTGGACGTGTTCGCCGACACCATTGAACAGCTCCAGCGCCGGCAGGTCCGCCACAAGGTGCTGGTGGTCGGCGAAGGCCCCGCGCGCGACTGGTTCGAGAAGCGGCTGCCCGAAGCGATCTTCGCGGGATTCCAGCAGGGCGAGGATCTCGGCCGGGCGGTCGCCTCGATGGACATGCTGTTCAACCCGTCGGTGACCGAAACCTTCGGCAATGTCACCCTTGAGGCGATGGCCGCACGGCTGCCGGTGGTGGCGGCGCGCGCGACCGGGAGCGAAAGTCTGATAGACGACGGTGTGACCGGGCGGCTGATCCAGCCAGGACGGACCCAGGCCTTCGCCGACGCGCTCCAACGCTATTGCACGGATGCCGAACTGCGACGCGCGACCGGCGAAGCCGGGATGAAATCGAGCGAGCGCTACGGCTGGGATCAGGTCAACCAGGAACTGGTAGACGCCTATCTGCGCATCGTTCGCCAGCACCGCGCCGGAATCCGCATGGTCCGCCAGAGCCCGGTGCCTTAAATACTGGGCGCATCGCCCAGTCCTGCCTATATCGCGGATGATGGCCGATCTCTTTGCGCCCGAACCTTCCGCCGCCCTCCCCGCCGATGCCGCGCCGTTGGCCGAGCGCCTGCGACCGAAGAGCCTCGACGAAGTCATCGGCCAGGAGCATCTGACCGGCTCCGATGGCGCGATCGGCCGGATGGTCACGGCGGGGCGGCTCTCCTCGCTGGTCCTGTGGGGGCCACCGGGCACGGGAAAGACGACGATCGCGCGGCTGCTCGCCGATGCGGTGGGGTTGCGGTTCGCGCCGGTCTCCGCGGTGTTCTCGGGGGTCGCCGATCTCAAGAAGATCTTCGCCGAGGCGCGCGAGCATGCCCGGCTCGGCATCCGCACGCTGTTGTTCGTGGATGAGATCCACCGTTTCAACCGTGCCCAGCAGGACAGCTTCCTGCCCTATGTCGAGGACGGCACCGTCGTGCTCGTCGGCGCCACCACCGAGAATCCCTCCTTCGAGCTCAACGCGGCGCTGTTGAGCCGCGCGCAGGTGCTGATCCTCAACCGGCTCGACGCCGTCGCCCTCGGCAAGCTGATGGCACGAGCCGAGCAGATCGAGGACCGGCCGCTGCCGCTGACCGAGACGTCGCGCGATGCGCTGGTCGCCTCGGCCGACGGCGACGGGCGGTTCCTGCTCAACCAGGTCGAGACACTGTTCTCGATCGAGATCGATCACCCGCTCGAGCCCGGCGAGCTGGCGGCGCTGCTCCACCGCCGCCTCGCCGTCTACGACAAGGATCGCGAGGGCCATTACAACCTGATCTCCGCGCTGCACAAGGCACTGCGCGGTTCCGACCCGCAGGCCGCGCTCTATTATCTCGCGCGGATGCTGACCGCGGGCGAGGAGCCGCTCTA
>CAMLSA010000027.1 GCA_946482655.1 uncultured Sphingomonas sp.
CGGTCGACATGGACCAGGAAGAGGTGGCGCTGCGCTTTCAGAAATATGCGCTGATCTCGGCGGCGGTGGTCGATCCGGCCGGCCGGCTGGTCGGCATGATCACCGTCGACGATGTCGTCCACATCATCCAGGAGGAGGCGGGCGAGGATATCCTCAAGCTGTCGGGCGCCGGCGACGGCGACATCAACGAGCCGATCCTCGAGACGGTGAAGGTGCGGCTGTCCTGGCTGGTCGTGAATCTGGGCACCGCGGTGCTCGCGGCATCGGTGGTCGGCTTGTTCCAGGGGACGATCTCGAAGCTGGTGGTGCTCGCCGTGCTGATGCCGATCGTCTCCGGGATGGGCGGTAACGCCGGCACCCAGACGATGGCGGTGGCGGTCCGCGCGCTCGCGCTCAATCAGCTCACCTCGTCGAACACGCAGCGCATGATTCTCCGCGAGTTTCGCATCGCGATCACCAACGGCCTTTGTCTGGGGGCGCTGATCGGGGTGGCGGTGACGCTGATCTACGACAATCCGGATCTCGGCATCGTGATCTGCCTCGCGATGATCATAAACAATATCATCGCCGGCCTCGCCGGGATCCTCGTGCCGGTCGGGCTCGACAAGGCCGGGGCCGACCCGGCCGTGTCGTCGGCTGTGTTCGTCACCACCGCGACCGACGTTATGGGCTTTTTCTCCTTCCTCGGCCTGGCTGCCTTATGGGGCCTGCACGGCTAGTACGGGCGCCAATAAGGCGCACGGTTGATCGCCAGCTGACACATTCCGATATTAACCGCATGAACGGCCTCCACCTCACCAAGATCGCCTATGGTTGTGCCAGCTTCGACGATCTCCGCGCCCGCCTGCAGGCCCGGATCGATCGGGGCGAGAACATCATGCTGTCGACCCGCTACAGGCCGAAGCGCGCCGACGAACTGGTCGGGGGCTCGCTCTATTGGATCTCGCAGCACCGCTTCGGCCTGCGCCAGCCACTGATTGGTTTCGAGGATGTCGAGGGCGGCCGCTGCGCGATCGTGCTCGCGCCTGTCCTGATCGAAGTCGAACCCCGCCCGCGCCGCGCCCACCAGGGCTGGCGCTATATCAGCGCCGCCGACGCGCCGAGGGACATCCTTGAAGGTGAGGATGGGGGGGATCGCCTTCCGGCCGGTCTGCACGCCGAACTGGCGGCAATGGGGCTGCTTTAACCTCAGCCATCTTGCCGTATCCCGTATCCCGGCCTACGCCGAGCCTCCCGTGCGGACCCGAACGGTAATTGGCGGGTCAAGCGGGGCGAAAGGAGCGGCCCGAACGACCGCCCCTTTTTTCGCGCTGCCGAAGAGGAAGGATTACTTGTTGTGGATTGCCGCTGCCTTGCGGAGGATCTCGAGGATCTTCTCCTGCGCGGTGGGCTCATCGACCGCTTCCATCGCCGCGAGCTCGCGGGCCAGACGGCTGGTCGCCGCTTCGAAGATCTGGCGCTCGGAATAGCTCTGCTCCGGCTGATCGTCGGCGCGGAACAGGTCGCGGACCACTTCGGAGATCGACACGAGGTCGCCCGAATTGATCTTCGCTTCATATTCCTGGGCGCGGCGCGACCACATGGTGCGCTTGATCTTGGGCTTGCCCTTGAGCGTGGTCAGCGCTTCGCCCATCGTCACGCTCGACGAAAGCTTGCGCATACCGACGGCTTCGGCCTTATTGGTGGGCACGCGCAGCGTCATGCGCTCCTTTTCGAAGCGCAGCACATAAAGTTCGAGTTTGGCTCCAGCGATTTCCTGGCTTTGCAGTTCGACCACGCGGCCGACACCATGTTTGGGATATACGACATAATCGCCGACGACGAAGCTCAGCGCCTTGGCAGCCATTTAGCAGACCTTTCGTTGGGATGCTGAACAGGCCCGTCTGATACGCCCTCCCCATGGCGAGCGACGGTATTCCAATTCAGCGGATCACAGGTTCCTTGTTGCAGGCGCCTTGAAACGCGCCCGAATGCGAATCCTGTAACACATTAGTAAGCGAAACGCCAGCATCTCGGGCATTTCGCTTGGCGCCGGCGCGATTTTTGCAGGTTTTCGCGCGGTCAATCGGCCGGCGGCGAAGAGGTTAGTCGCCCTGACCTGGCTCCGGCGAGAAATATTTGTCGAATTTGCCCTCGACTCCCTTGAACTCGTCGGCGTCGGCGGGAGCTTCGCGCTTGCGCGTGATGTTGGGCCATTGCGCCGAGAAGCTCGTGTTGATCTCGAGCCATTGTTCGAGACCGGACTCGGTATCGGGCAGAATCGCCTCGGCGGGGCATTCGGGCTCGCAGACGCCGCAGTCGATGCATTCGCTCGGATTGATCACGAGCATGTTGTCGCCCTCATAGAAGCAATCGACCGGGCAAACCTCGACACAGTCCATATACTTGCAGCGGATGCAGGCATCGGTGACGACGTAGGTCATTTTTGCTCCCTTGAGCCTGCTCGCCGGAGCGGGAAGCGCTCTTCGCTTCCGCCGCCGACGTCGACCAGGCCGTACCCATTTGACCTTGAGCCGCCCACCAGTCTCGGTCTGACGGAAACAAGGTCGCGACGAACGCGCCTCCGTTAGGTCGCGGGCGGCTTGCCGTCAACAGTCGGAGGTGACAGGTCGGTGTAGCAGGCGCGGGCCTCCGGCGCGGGCCCCCGCCGGTGGGGCAATGCCTCGATCCGGATCACGCGAACCCGGCCGTGCAGTGGAAAACTCAGCACATTGCCGACTGAAACCGAGGCGTGCGCCCTGTCGGTCATCCGGCCGTCGATGCGCAGATGACCGCTCGACGCGACGTCCTGGGCGAAGCTCCGCGTCTTCGCCAGTCGTACGAACCAGAGAAATTTATCGAGCCGCACTGCCGGCGGCACCGGTCGGATAGAGATCGGCCAGCGCGCCGAAAGCGTTGCCGGGCCGCCGGGCATTTTCCCTGCGCGGCTCGCGTTTGCCCTTCCATACCCAGGCTTCGGGTTCGCCCGGCGGCGTCGCACGGAAGCCGAGCGCGAGCATCAGTTGGGCGAAGCTGGGGTGGCGCAGGCCAAGCGACGTGGCGAGACCCGGATCAGGGGTGAAGGGCGCGCGACCGGTGCGCGAATCGTGCGCGATCCGCGCCAGCCGCTCCACCAGGTCGACCCTCAGCATCTGGGCGCCGAGCGCGCGATAGCCGGCGCGGACCATCGCCTCGCACGCCGCGGGGTCGGCGGGCGTCGCCATCGAGACCGCACCGGGAACCGGCAGTTCGGGCATCATCTGGTCCTCGGCGGCGGCGAACAGAGCGAGTCGCCAACGGGTCGGCTCGGGCTTGAGCAGGGTCGGCGAATGGACGTCCAGGGTGCCGATCTTGACGTCGAGCCGCTCGGCTCGCGAGCGGCCGTCGCGGTCGAGATGCTCGATCGCGGAGGCGATCTGGGTGCGCGAAATGATCCCGCCGGCCTCGGCGAGCGGCGACAGCACCGCGCGCAGAGAGGCCGAGCAGGCGGGATCGCGCGCCGCCTCGAAATAGCGGGCGAGCGGCTTGAGCTCGCGTTGGATCCGCCCCTCCAGCCAGATGGCGAGCCGCTGCTCGACGCCGGTGCGGTCGGCGGCACTCAGCGGGTCGAGTGCGCGATGCAGGCGGATGCGCGGGCTGAGCAGGGTGCGTCCCCTTTCCAGCCGGGCGACGACGTCGCCGCGCCAAAAGATGGCGACGGGCCTGCCGGGATCGGTCGCAAGGCTGAAATGGCTGTCCTCATCGGCGGCAAGCTGGCGCGCACGGGAGGCGAGCTCGGCCCCGAGCCGCCGTTCGGCCGCCGCCATCAGCCGCTTCATGTCGCCATGGCGGGCGAGATGGTCGGCCTTGAAGCGAAAGCCGATCAGCCTGCCGATCGGCTCGCCGTCGACGGTGACGACGCCCTCCTCGTCGACCTTGACCGGCAGCAGCAGATCGCCGCTCTTGGCGCCGAGATCGCGCATCAGCACCGAAGTGCGCCGGTCGACGAAGCGCTGGGTGAGTCGCTGATGGAGCGCGTCCGAGAGCTTCTCCTCGAGCTCGCGGGTCCGCTCCGCCCATCTGTCGGCGTCGGCCAGCCAGTCGGAACGATGGGCGATATAGGCCCAGGTCCTGACCCCGGCGATCCGGTCGGCGAGCGTCTCGACGTCCCCCTGGACACTGTCCAGCCGCGCCAGTTCGTCGGCGAACCAGCTCACCGGCAGATGCCCGTCGCCCTCGCTTAGATGGCGGAAGGCGCGCGCGACCAGACGGCTGTGCGGTTCGGGGCCCGTCTTGCGGAAATCGGGCAATCCGCAGGCGGCCCAGAGCCGGGCGATCATCCCCTTGTCCCTGGCGCGCTCACGAACCCAATCCTCCTCGGCGAGACGCTTGAGCACGGCAAGATCGATCGCCTGAGGCGCCGCGCGCAGCACCTGGCGGTCCGGGCGCCGTTCCAGATCGGCGATCAGCGCGTCCAGGCTGGCGAGCGACGGCTGTCCCTCGCGCCAGTAGAGATGATCGATCGGGGGAAAGACATGCGCCTCGATCGCGTCGACTTCCTCATCCTCAAAACGCGCGCTGCTGGTACCTTCGAGCGCTAGCGTGCCGAAGGTGCCGTCACGCTGGTGACGTCCCGCGCGGCCGGCGATCTGGGCCATCTCGGATATGGTCAGCCGTCGCGAGCGGCGCCCGTCGAACTTGCGCAGCGAGGCGAAGGCGACGTGCGCCACGTCCATGTTGAGCCCCATGCCGATCGCGTCGGTCGCGACCAGATAGTCGACTTCGCCGGCCTGGAACATCGCCACCTGGGCATTGCGGGTGCGTGGGGACAGCGCCCCCATCACCACCGCGGCGCCGCCGCGCAGGCGGCGGAGCATCTCGGCGACCGCATAGACCTCCTCGGCCGAAAAGGCGACGATCGCCGATCGAGGCGGCAGGCGCGACAGCTTGGTGGCGCCGGCATAGGTCAGCGTCGAGAAGCGCGGCCGGCCGATGATCTCGGCGTTGGGCACCAGCGCGCGGACCATCGGACGAAGCGCCTCCGAGCCCAGAATCATCGTCTCCTCGCGGCCCCGCGCGCGCAGCAGCCGATCGGTGAAAACATGGCCGCGCTCCGGATCGGTGGCGAGCTGCGCCTCGTCGAGTGCGACGAAGGCGAAATCGCGGGTGTCGTCGGCAATGCCCTCGGCCAGCTTACCGCGGCTTATCGGCATCGATTCCGCGGTGGTCAGATAATATTGGGCGTGGGACGGGAGGATCTTTTCCTCGCCGGTGATCAGTGCCACCCGATCCTTGCCCTTGATCGCGACCACCCGATCATAGACCTCGCGGGCGAGCAGCCGCAGCGGAAAGCCGATCATGCCGCTCGAATGGCCGCACATCCGCTCGATCGCCAGATGGGTCTTGCCGGTGTTGGTCGGCCCCAGCACGGCTATTACCGGCTGTGTGGCAAAGCTGGACATGCCCCCAAGATTGGCAGCCCATGTTACGAACGCAAGCGTGAAACCGCCGGATTCGACTCATGGATAGAAAAGACTCGGTTCGTCGCATAAGCTGCCGTCCAGCAGGCGCATTAGTTTGACTTTAACCATGCTGAGGCAGACTGATCCTGCTCGAACAGAAAATGTCTCGTCAGGGCAAGTAGATAGCGTTTTGTAAAAAGGGGCGGGGGGCTTTGTTCCAAAGCAGCGGCCAGGGATTCGGGGGAGATGGCTACACTAGCGGTGGAGGCGCGCGTGCGCTGACGCTGGTCAAGCCCAATCGTTTCCAGGCCTTCATGCCCATCGCCGAAGCGGTCGACAGGCTGTCGGGTACCGATCTGATCGTCGATCTCGGCGCGCGGATCGGATCCCGCGAATGGTTTCGCGGGCTTGTCACCTGCCTCGCCTTATGCACCGCCGCCGGCATGCTGGCGCCGGACCTCGAGCCGGTAAGCTTCACTCCGGAAGCGCCGATGAGCAGCGCCCAATATGAGCAGGCCCGCGCACTGGCGATCGCCCCGCTTGGCCTTGGGGCGGATACCGGCCATCGCCTCGCGGCAACCAACCTGGTTGAGCCGCTCAGCGATACCCCCGAGCGCCCGCGCATCGAACTGTCGGCGACGATCGGCCAAGGCGACGGTTTCGCCCGGGTCCTTGAGCGCGCCGGCGTGGCGCGCGACGAGGCGCGCACGATTTCCTCGCTGGTAGCGGACGCCGTGCCGCTCGACGATATCAGCGCCGGTACGCGGATGGATCTTGTGCTGGGCCGCCGCGCGGTCAAGACCGATCCCCGCCCGCTCGAGACGCTGGGCTTCCGCGCCCGTTTCGATCTCAAGCTCGCGGTCGAGCGGATTGAGGGTCAGCTCCGGCTCAAGCGCATCCCGATCCAGGTCGACTATACGCCTCTGCGCGTTCAGGGCCGGGTCGGTTCCAGCCTTTATCAGTCGGCACGCGCCGCGGGTGTTCCGAACGGCGCGATCGAAGCCTTCATCAAGGCAATCTCTCAGAAGCTGTCGATGCGCAGCATCGGATCGGACGCTCGTTTCGATGCGATCATCGAGCATGCCCGTGCCGAAACCGGCGAGGTCAATGTGGGCGGGCTCATGTTCGCGGGGATCACCCAGGGCCGCAAGAAAGTTCAGATGCTCAAATGGAGCAGCGGCGGGCGCGACCAATGGTATGAGGCCAACGGCGTCGGCGAGACCAAGGGCTTGATGCGCAAGCCCGTCCTGGGTCACCTGACCTCGAGCTTCGGTCTGCGCCGCCACCCGATCCTCGGCTATTCGCGCATGCACCAGGGCCTCGACTTCGGGGCGCCGATGGGGGCGCCCATCGTTGCGGCTACCGATGGCGTCGTCGCCTTCGCGGGGCGCCACGGCGGTCACGGCAATTATGTCCGGCTCACCCATCCCGGCGGGATCTCTACCGGTTATGCGCATATGAGCCGGATCATCGCCCGCCCCGGCGAGCGGGTCCGTCAGGGCCAGCTTATCGGATATGTCGGCTCGACCGGCATGTCGACCGGCCCGCATCTCCATTATGAGGTTTTCAAGAACGGGCGCGCGATCAACCCCAGCTCGATGAAGTTCACCACCGTCGAGCAATTGGGCGGCCGCGACCTCGCCAATTTCAAAGCTAAGCTCAACAAGCTCCTTTCGGTCCGCGTCGCCAGTGGCGGGGGCGGGAAGAAGGCGGACACCGCGAAGAGCGCCGAAGCGAAGGGCAAGGACAAGCGGGGCTGACCCGTCACCGCCGGGGCTATGATCTCATAGCCCGAACGGGTAGGTTTCCTCCGCCCCTTTGCGCTGCCGCGTCGGCAATGGCGTCACCGCGCCGGTGTCGTCGAACCACACCCACGCGTCGAACTGCTTCGGCAGGATCGCGCTCGAATAATGGCTCCAGCGTTCGGTATCGGGCCGATAGATCACGCCGATGAAGCGCTCGAGCTTCGATTCCATGAGCGCCTCGCGCGCCTCCGGGCGTTCGCCTTCGCGCAGATCGAGCAGGAAGCGGGGAACACCGCTGTCATGGCAGACCCGTTCATAGCTGTCCGGCCGGGAGGAATTGACCCGCTTGACTTCCATCGGGCCGTCCCAGTCGGTCGCGGCCGCCACCGTTCCGGCATGGGTGCCGAAGCCGATCAGGCGCGCCTCTTCGCCATAATGCTCGCGGCAGAGCTGACCGATGTTGAGTTCGCTGCGGCTGGCGCCCATATCGGTCGCGCGAGCATCGCCGATATGACTGTTGTGCGCCCAGACGATCGCCTTGGCATCTGGCCCCTTCGCCTTCAGCAGCAGCTCGAGCGTCTCGAACATGTGCGTATCGCGCAGGTTCCAGCTCTCGGCCGAGCCATAATACATCACCCGGTAATAAGCCTCGGCATTGGCGACGAGTCTCGCATTCTGCGCGGCGTCGAGGAAATCGTCGCCGTCCTGCGCCACATAGTCCCGGCTTTTCCCAAAAAGGTGCCGGAGCTGCTCGACAACGGCATTCTCGCAGCGAGCATAGCCTTCGGTCAGCGCCATCCGGCCATAGGTCGCCGGATCGTTGCGGAAGGGGGCGAGACAGCCATAACGCTCGCGCGCGACGGCCGCGGCCTCGGGGTCCACCCTGTCCAGATAGTCGATCACCGCTCGGATCGATCCATTGAGATTATAGAGATCGAGTCCGTAGAAGCCGGTCCGTTCGGCCATCGGCAATGTGGCATTATGCTCGCGTAGCCAGCCGACAAAAGCCTCGACATCGGTGTTGCGCCACATCCACGTCGGGAAGCGCTGGAAGGGCGGTTCATCCTCCTTGCGCACGGGCTTGTGGCGAACATGACGGTCGATGCTCACGGCGTCCGGCCAATCGGCCTCGACGGCGACGATGGTGAAACCATGCGCTTCGACCAGCCGCCTGGCAATGGCGGCGCGGGCCCGATAGAATTCCGAAGTGCCATGGCTGGCTTCACCGAGCAGCACGATCCGAGCTTCGGCGAAACGGTCGAACAATCTGCCGAAAGCGGGATCGTCGATGTCGGGCAGAGGCTCGGCCGCCTCGGCGACCAGCTTCGGCAGCGGACGCTGCCTCACCAGCCGGTCTGTCGCCTTGTCGCTGTTCCAGCCGTGGGCGCCGATCAACGGCACGAAGCGCACCGGCCCCAGATCTTCACGATGATATTGATCGGCGGCCGTGCGGGTCACCCGCATCAGCCTTTGCTGGTCCGCGTTGCCCACGGGGATGACCAGGCGGCCACCGAGCGCGAGCTGGTCGCACAGCGGTTGCGGCACCTCGGGGCCGCCGGCGGCGACCAGAATGACATCAAAGGGCGCATTTTCCGGCCAGCCGCGCGTTCCGTCGGCGGTGCGGATCACGACATTGTCGTAGCCGAGCCGCGCCATCCGTTCGCGCGCCAGATCGGTAAGTTCGGGATGCCGATCGATCGCATGCACCCGGCGGCCGATGCGGCTCATGACGGCTGCCGCATAGCCCGAGCCCACTCCAATCTCGAGAACCCGGTCGTCGGGCTGGATATCCGCGGCCTCGATCATCAGTGCCACGATGTAGGGCTGTGAGATGGTCTGGCCGGCTTCGATCGGCAGCGGAGAATCCTCATAGGCGAATTCGGCGAGACGCTCCGGCACGAACTGCTCGCGCGGCACGGCGCGCATCGCCTCGATCACCCTTGGGTCCTCGATTCCGCGGGCGGCGATCTGATGCTCGATCATCTTGTCGCGCTGCTGCTCGATGGTTGCCATGTGACCCTCCTTCGGGATTGGAACTTCAGGCTGCCAGTCGCCCGCTGCTTGTACGCCGCTGCCGAGGGAAAACGTCCAAGCGCGGCGCTATATCCGGTCGTTACCAGGGCAGATGGCAGATCATCGGGTCAGTGGCACGGGACGACGGTTCGCCCCGATCGGCATCAGCCATTCTCGGGCGGCGCGGGCGCTACGGTCCGGATCCTGACGGCGCCGATCGATCCCCATGGCAGACATTCGATAAAGGCCGCCGGGCCCTCGCCGGTCTCAAAACAGGCGCCCTGGGGATCGATCGACAGCAGCCGGCCGTCTCGCCAGGCAGGCTCGCCCTCCGCCTTGCTGAGATAGCTGACCGCGAAGGACCCGCGCGTGCGGGCGAGCAGTCTGCCCAGATACTGGATCATGGCGTCTCCGAAAACGTCGGCGGTATCGGACGGTTCCGGGCGGCAAAAGCCGGGCGCGGCGCATGGGACGAGCGGCTCCGTGCCACCGGTCGATCGATCGCTGCGCCGCGCTGCCGGCGCGCTCTGGCATCGGAACAAGCTTGAAGCCCGTCTCCTATCGCCCCTGATTGCGCCAGCGGCCGATGACATGTTCGACGAGCGCGTCCTCATCGCCGCTGCGCCGCCATAGATCGGAGAAGACTGGATCGTTCGAGGCCGGGCATAGTGCCTCGTCGAGATCGTCGAATGCCACCCGAACCGGGATCGAGACACCCTCGCCACAGATGATCGCCTCGCGATTGCGTAGCGCCGGGATCGAATCGAGGAAGCCGCGCGCGCCTTCGGGCATCGCCGCCTTGACGAAGGCCTGGTCGCGCTCATTGTTCAGGCGCATTGAGATGATCGTCCCGCATTGCGAGAGCACGCCCTCGGCGAGGTCCGATGGGCGCTGCGTCACCAAGCCCAGCGACACGCCATATTTGCGGCCTTCCTTGGCGATTCGCTCGAGGATCTTGCGGACCGGCCCGTTATTGGCGGAACGGTCGGACGGGACGTAGCGATGAGCCTCCTCGCAGACCAGCAGCACCGGATGCTGTGCCTGTCCGCGGGCCCAGATCGCGTAGTCGAACACGCAACGCGCGAGCACCGCCACCACCACCGAGGTGATCTCGGACGGCACGCCAGACACGTCGATCACCGAGATCGGCTTGCCGTCGCCGGGCAGGCGGAAGATCCGTTTGATGAAGCTTTTCATGCTGTCGCCGACAAGCATGCCCGAAAACATGAAATGATAGCGCGGGTCCGAACGGATCTCGTCGATCTTCTGCTTGAGCCGCAGATAGGGCGCGCTGTTCGACGCCTTGTCGAGCTTGCCCATTTCGACCTGGATGATGCTGGTCAGGTCGGACAGCACATAGGGGATGGGGCTGTCGACGGTGATGCGAGCGACCGTGTCCGCGGCGCGATTCTTCTGACGCGCGGCGAGCAGGCACTTGGCGAGGATATCGGCATCGGTCTGGCGCTCGGCCCCGGTCGTGGTGAGCAGCACCTCGCAATGCTCCTCGAAGTTCATCAGCCAATAAGGCATGGCGAGGTTGGTGACATTGTACGACGCGCCGACCTCGCTGAAGGCGGCGTCATATTCGCCATGCGGATCGATCATCACGATATGGCCGGCGGGGGCGGTCTGACAGATTCGGTGAAGGATCAGCGCGGTTGCCGTCGACTTGCCGGTGCCGGTCGAGCCGAGCAGCGCGAAATGCTTGCCGAGCATCGCGTCGATCAGCAGCGCGGCGCGGGTCGAACAGGTCGGATGGACCGTCCCGATCTGGATGTGCGGCACGGCGCCGGCGGCGAAGATCGCATTCATATCGGCGCTGGAGACGGCGATCACCGGAGTTCCCGGCAGGGGATAGCGCGTGACCCCGCGGCGAAAGGCGACGACATGCCCGATGTCGTCCAGCGCGCCCTCTCCGAGAAAGGAAATGCGGGCGGCGATCTCGCCTCCTTCGTGACCCAGGCTGTGGACCGACGCGATGACGCAGCGACCGGCGACCATCATCTTGAACATCGAGCCGATCTCTCCCGCCATCGCTACGGCGGCGTCGGCATCGCGCGCCATCAGCTCGAGCAGCTGCGGATTGAGCCGGGTCTCGGCGCCTCCACCCGAGACAGTCTCGATCCGCCCCAGCGGGGTCGTGGCGAGGCTTGCCGTCCTTTCGAACGAAGTGCCGCCGACAATGTCGTTCATCAGGCCATCCCTTGCTGCCTCGCGAAGGGAATCGTTTAGCCAGGTGCGGTTAATTCAAAGTTTTCTTGCTGCTATTCGCGTAGCCGCTTGAACGCAGCGCTCGCCGCCCAGCCAAGCGACAGCGACAGTAGCACCGCGAACAGCCCATAGAGGAAGCCGTGCCGCTCGGCGGCCTGGGCGACGAAGGCTTCCATGCCCGATTTGTCGATCTCGATCTCGCGTGTGGCCGCGGCGATCACCCGGCCCCTCTCGATCAGGAACGTCTCGGCGGTATAACGGCCTACTGGAACCCGCGCGGGGATCGCGATCCGGGCGCGATAGAGCACACCCTCGCTGATCTCGACCCCCCTATCGGTCTCCGAATAATAGCCGCCGCGCCGCTTGAGATCGATCAGGCCTTCCTCGAAGCGGCGGTCCTCGGCGGGATCGCCTCCGCTCGCAGGCGACAGCTGGAGATTGTCGATGCCGAGCTCGTAGATCACCGCGGTGCGCGGATCCACGATGTCGGAGATCGGCTTCGACGAAGCAAGCGCGTAGAAGGACGGCACCGATCGGAAATCGGCGCTGTCGGCGTTGATCCACATGCCGGCGATCTTGCGCTTCTGGCGAACCAGTACCGGTTCGGCCGGCCCCTTTACCACCACGGCGATCTGCGCGTCGTCACTCGGCGCACGGCCGCCGGGATAGAGGATGGCGCCGAACAGCAGCAGTTCGGCGCCGGTAAAGCTGTAGATGATCTCGATCTTGCGCTGCGAGACATCGGGCACAAGCCGGGGGCTTTCCGCACCGATCAGAAGCGGCACGAACAGGAGAAGGAGAAGCTTCTTCACAGCGGCTGCACAGTGAAGATTTCGGACGGCCGCCAGGTCAGGCCGAGCAGCATGCGGATGGCCACCACGAGCACGATAAAAGCGAGCGCCAGGCGCAGATATTCGGGCTTCACCCGCTGCGCGAAGCGCGCGCCGAACTGGGCACCGGTGACACTGCCGACCAGCAGCAGCCCGGTTAGCACGAGGTCCACCGATCGAGTGGTCAGCGCATGGACCATCGTCGTCGCGGCGGTGACGAACAAAATCTGGAACAGCGATGTGCCGACCACCACCCGCGCCGACATGCCGAGGATATAGATCATCGCCGGAACCAGAATGAAGCCGCCGCCCACACCCATGAGCACCGTCATGATGCCGGTGGCGAAACCGAGCAGGAAAGGCGCGAGTGGCGAGATGTAGAGCCCCGATCGGTAGAAGCGCCAGCGGAAGGGCAGCATCGTGATCAGCGGATGATGGCGCTTGCTGTCGCGCTTCGGCTGTTCGCCGCGCCACTCGGCGAGCAGCGCCTGGATCGCCTCGCGCGCCATGACGATGCCGATGCCGCCGAGCATGAGGACATACATCATGTTTACCACGGTATCGATTTGGCCGAGGTCCTGGAGGAGACGGAACAGGAACCCGCCGAGCAGCGAACCGAGGCCACCGCCGGCCACCAGCACCCCACCCATCTGGTAATCGACCCCGCCGCGGCTTCCATGCGCGAGCACGCCGGAGACACTGGCGCCGGTGATCTGAGGCGCCGAGGAAGCGACCGCGACCGCGGGCGGGATGCCGTAGAAGATCATCAGCGGCGTCGTCAGGAATCCGCCGCCGACGCCGAACATCCCGGACAGCAGGCCCACCAGCCCGCCGAGGCCGATGATGACGAGGATGTTCACCGACAGGCCGGCAATGGGCAGGTAAAGATCCATAGCCAAGGGCTAGAGCATTTTGGGGCGAGGGGGGAAGGGCTCGCCGGCCGAATCTGTCGGCACTCGATCAAATCGTCCTTCTGGCGGATGGCGAGTCCCGGGAGACCGGAAGATGCGATCCGGGCGCTTTCGCCAGAAGCCGCGAGAGTAGGCGGGAGGGGCTTGCTCCTGGGTGCGGGCGCGATATACCTGAGACATGGTTCTCTTTTCGTTCTGTTCCGTCGACTTGTGCGTACTGCCCGAGGGCGGGCTGTTCCATCCGCCTTCACGCAGCCTGTTGCTCGCCGACCTTCATCTCGAAAAGGCGAGCAGCTATGCCGTGCGCGGCCAGATGCTGCCGCCCTATGATTCGATCGAGACGCTTCGTCGCGTAGCCGCGCTGGCCGATCGGACCGAGGCCCGGGCGGTCTATTGCCTCGGCGACAGCTTTCATGATCGCGGCGGCGCGGGCCGGCTACCCGATGAGGCGCTCGATCTGCTCGGCCTGCTCACCGCAAAGCTGCGCTGGACCTGGATCGCCGGCAATCATGACGCCGCGATCACCGATCCGCCCGGCGGGAACGTCATCGCAGCGGCCGAGCTCGATGGCTTGTTGCTCCGGCACGAGGCCGATCCTCTGGATCCCAGCCCCGAAATCTCCGGCCATTACCATCCCAAATATAATGTCACGCTGCGCGGCCGCCGCGTGTCGCGGCCCTGCTTCGTCGCCGGGCGCAGCAAGCTCATCCTGCCTTCGTTCGGCGTGCTCACCGGAGGCATGAACGCTGCCGATCCAGCCATTCTCAAGACCGTCGGCGCCGATGCCCGCGCGCTTGTCGCGGTGCGGGAGAAGCTGCTCGACTTTCCGCTGGCGGCTTAGCCGATCCGGTAAACCGTCACCGGCTGCTTCTGAAAAAGCTGGGGAAAGGCGACCCGCAACGCCTCGACCTTGGGCAGGTCGTTGTAGACGATGTAGGGATAATCGGGTTTCCGGATCAGGAAATCCTGATGATATTTTTCGGCCGGGTAGAAGCCGCGATAGCGCTCGGCCCTGGTGACGATCCGCGCCTTCCATAACTTCGCGGCTGAAAGCTGCGCGATATACGCTTTCGCGACCGCCCTCTGCTGCGGCGTGGTCGGGAAGATCGCGGTCCGATAGTGGGATCCTCGGTCTGGTCCCTGGCGGTTGAGCATCGTCGGATCGGCCACCACGGCGAAAAAGATGTGCAGCAAGGTGCCGTAGCTGATCCGGCTCGGATCATAGGTGATCTTCACCGCCTCGGCATGGCCCGTCGTGCCGGTGCCCACCGCTTCATAATTGGCCAGCCGCGCTTCCCCGCCCGAATAGCCCGAGACCGCCGACTTCACTCCCTCGACATGCTGATAGACCCCCTGAACGCCCCAGAAGCAGCCGCCGGCGAAAATGGCGGTCGCGGTCCGGCCAGGTTCGGCGGGATCCATCGCGGGGGCGGGCGCGCGAACGATCGGACCGGGATCGACCCTGGGTGCCGGAGCTACGGCGGGGCTGCGGGTCGCCATGGCGCCGGCCGCTGCGAGCAGCAGCAGAACGGCGGAGATTCCGGCGATGAGCGGCCGGTTAGGAGTGTCCGTCAAAAGGGGCATCCTTTTTTCGTCTTGTGACCATTATGTCACACGGTGGGGTATGCGCCAATCCTAATCGACGGCTCGACCTTAGACCTTCGTCGTCCCCACCTTCGCTGCCCCGGCGGAGGTCGGGGAGCGACGGCTAACTATTTCAGCGCCGCCGCCGCCTCTTGGATCCGCGCGCAGGCATCGGCGAGGATCTTCTCGGACGTGGCGTAGCTGACCCGGAAGGCCGGCTCGAGGCCGAACGCCGCGCCGTGGACGGCGGCGACGCGATAATCGTCGAGGAAATAGTCGATCAGGTCAGCGTCGTTGGCAATCGTCTTGCCCCTGGATGTCTTGCGGCCGATGAGGCCCGACACATCGGGATAGACGTAGAACGCGCCGTCGGGTCGCGGGCAATGGATGCCGGTCGCCTGGTTTAACATCGACACGACGAGATCGCGGCGCTTCTGGAAGGCGTCGTTGCGCTCCTTGAGGAAGCTCTGGTCGCCGTTGAGCGCCGCCGTCGCCGCCGCCTGCGCGATCGAGCAGGGATTCGAGGTCGACTGCGACTGGAGCTTGGCCATCGCCTTGATCAGCGGCAGCGGCCCACCGGCATAGCCGATCCGCCAGCCGGTCATCGCATAGGCCTTGGAACAGCCGTTGATGGTCAGCGTGCGCTCGTAAAGGTCGGGCGCGACCTGCGCGATCGTAGCGAACTCGACCCCCTCGTAGAGGATATGCTCGTACATATCGTCGGTCATGATCCAGACATGCGGGTGGCGGCGCAGCACGTCGGCGATCGCCCCAAGCTCATCGGCCGAATAGGCGGCGCCGCTTGGGTTGGACGGCGAGTTGAGCAGCACCCATTTGGTCTGCGGAGTGATCGCGGCGTCGACCTGCTCGGGCGTGATCTTGTAGTTCTGCGCGGCGCCGGCCTTGATGAAGACCGGCGTGCCGCCGGCGAACTGGACGATATCAGGATAGCTCACCCAGTAGGGCGCCGGGATGATCACCTCGTCGCCGGCCGAGACCGTCGCGACCAGCGCGTTGAACAGGGTGTGCTTGCCACCGACATTGACGCTGATCTGCGCGGGTTCATAGGTCAGCCCATTGTCGCGCTTGAACTTGGCGACGATCGCGGCCTTCAGTTCGGCGGTGCCATCGACATTGGTGTACTTCGTCTTGCCTGCGCGGATCGCCTCGATCGCCGCCTCCTTGACGAAATCGGGGGTGTCGAAATCGGGCTCGCCCGCCGACAGGCCGATCACGTCGACGCCTTGCGCCTTCAGCTCGAGCACCCGGCTCGTCATAGCGAGCGTGGGGGAGGGCGAGATGCGGTTGAGGGCAGGGGCGATGAGGCTCATGGCGAGGCGCTTTCCTGGTTGGGTCACGGTGGAAACGCGCGCGCTATAGGGGAGTGGCGGCGAAGCCTCAACCTCAGTTGTGCACCGCCGCAATCAGTTTCGCGGGGATGAGGCCACGCAGGGAATTGCCGATGAAGAAACCCTCCTCCAAGTCGGCGGGGCGGACATCGCCCTCGATCGCCTCACCGGTTTCGAGCAGCATTTCGCGCAAGATGCCGGGCATCAGCGATCCGATACGGGGGGTGATCAGGCGGCCGTCGCGGGGCACGAACAAATTGGTGAAGCTGCCCTCGGTCAACAGCCCGTCTTCGCGCACGAACAGCACCTCGAACATCCCGGCGCTGCGGCGCGCGTCGTCGAGAAAATCGCGATCGCTGGTCTTGTGGCTCAGGCGCGGATCGTCGGGCGCCACCGGCAACGGAACGACCGCGACGTCGACCGGGCCGGAGGGCTTCTCGGGCAGCGGGCGGACTTCGATGGAAACCGCGCCGCTCGGGGCCAGCATCAGCCGGATCCGCGCATCACGGGTCAGACGGAAGGTCGCGGCCTGCAGATCGTTGCGGCAATCGTGACGATTGAAGGCGAATCCGAGAGCCTCGGCGCTGGCCTTCATTCGCGACAGATGGCGTTCGAGTTCGACGAATCCGTCGAGCGCTTCGAATCGCATCGTCTCGATCAGATCGAATGCCGGTGTGGCCATCGCGACCATGTGCCCCTGTCAGAAGTTCATCGGCTAGATATACCGCTGCCGATCGTTTGATTTCGACTCGACAACAAGCCTCCAGCCTATAGCCAAGTTCCCGGTTCTTCTCGAAAATTTTGAGCCGTGGTTAACGAGTCGCATCTGGCGAAGACCCCGGCGACCTTGCAATGGCGCGGCGCATTGCTCATGTCGAGCGCATGACCAGTTCAGGCGACACTCCTCTCAAGGCCGTCATCATTCCGGTGACCGCCTTCCAGCAGAATTGCACCTTGCTGTGGTGCACCAAGACCATGAAGGGCGCGTTCGTCGACGCGGGCGGCGATCTCGATCGGCTCACGGCGACGGCGGCGCAGCATGGCGTGACGATTGAGAAGCTGCTCGTGACACATGGCCATATCGATCATTGCGGGGGCACCGGCATATTGGCCGAACAGCTGCGCGTGCCGATCGAGGGACCCCACCCCGAGGACATGTTCTGGATCGCGCGGCTCGGCGAGGACGGGCGCGGCTATGGCATCGAAGGGCGGGCATTCGAGCCCGACCGCTGGCTGGACGATGGCGATCAGGTGACGGTGGGCGAGCTGGTCCTGGACGTGATCCACTGCCCTGGGCACACTCCGGGCCATGTCATCTTCCACCATGCGCCATCGAAGCTGGCGCTGGTCGGCGACGTTCTGTTCCAAGGCTCTATCGGCCGCACCGATTTCCCGCGCGGCAACCATGCCGACCTGATCGCGTCGATCACCGGGAAGCTTTGGCCGCTGGGCGGCGACACCGCCTTCGTGCCGGGCCACGGCGCGATGTCGACCTTCGCCCATGAAAGAGCGAGCAACCCCTATGTCGGGGATCGGGTGGTGGGTAGCTAGCCGGCGCCGACGCGGCTCGCGACAATCTCCTCTCGGACCTATGGAGAGCGTTGGCGAGGATGCCAGGGTCACCGGATGTGGCCGCCGGCGCCCTAGACGAAAAAACTACTGCCCCGTCCCCAGGCTGTCGCTGGCCACCGCGGTGATCGTGCCGTTGCGGGTGATGTAGGGGATGCTGATCGCATAGCCGGCGAGGCCGATCAGGACGATCCAGGTGGTGAGGATGCCGGCGGCACGCAGCGGATGCGGCGTCTGCCTGTCCATTCCAAACGGATGAACGATGCGACCGAGTATATATATAATGCCTGCCGCCCACAGCCAGCTGTGGGTTCCACGCGCCAGTTCGATGAGCGCCATCAGGATCAGCACGAGGGGCGTATATTCGATATAATTGAGCTGAGCGCGCATCCGCGCCGCGAGCAGCGCATTGCCGCCATCGCCGATCAGGACCTTGGCCTTGAGCCGGAGCGTGACGATGCGTATCGCCAGCCAGATGTTCACGATCGCGGCGGCGCCCGCGATCGTCAGCGTGATGGGCAGGATCATCTTCCCCCTCCTTGATGTTCGGGGCGATGATTGGCAGGTCGCGCCGATACTTGCAACGCGGAGCGAAATCGCTATAGGTCGCGCGCTCGCGACGAGCCCGGCCCAAAGCATGCCGGGCACTCGTCGCTTTATTTATTTAGCTAGGAACAGGTGCCGACATGGCCGTCCCCAAGAGAAAGACTTCGCCTTCGAAGCGCAACATGCGCCGCAGCCACGACGCGCTGTCGGTGGAGGCGTTTCAGGAGTGCCCCAACTGTGGCGAACTGAAGCGCCCGCATAATCTGTGCAACGCCTGCGGCCATTACAATGGCCGCGAGATCATTTCCGTCGGGGCCTGAGAACGGCCAGTTTGGGGGAAATGATTGTGGACGAGGCGCCGCGAATCGCACTCGACGCGATGGGCGGTGACGGCGGACCGGCGACGATGATCGCCGGCGCCGCAATCGCCCGCAATCGCGATTCGGGATTGCGCTTCATCCTGTTCGGGGACGAAAAGTCGATTCGTTCCGAATTGCAGAAGCATCCCCGTCTCGCCGACTCCACGGTTGTCCATTGTGACGATGTGATCACCGGCGACGACAAGCCCAGCCAGGCGATCCGGCGTACCAAGACCAGCTCCATGGGGGCTGCCATACTTGCCGTGAAGGACGGCGAGGCGCAGGCCGCGCTGTCGGCCGGCAATACCGGTGCGTTGATGGCGATCGCGAAGCTTTCGCTCCGAACCATGCATGGCATCGACCGGCCGGCGCTGGCCGCGCTGCTGCCGACGCTCGGCGACAATGATCTCGTCATGCTCGACCTCGGCGCCAACACCGATTGCGACTCGCGCAATCTCGTCGAGTTCGCGGTGATGGGGGCGGCTTATTCGCGCGCCGCGGTCGGCGTGAAATGCCCCCGCGTCCGGCTGCTCAACATCGGCACCGAGGAATTGAAGGGCACCGGCGAGCTCAAGGACGCCGCCGCCGAGCTTCGCCAGCAGACCAGCGGCGAATGGCGCTTCGACGGTTTCATCGAGGCCGACCGGATCGGCCGGGGCGAGGTCGATGTCGTCGTGACCGACGGCTTCTCGGGCAATATCGCGCTCAAGTCGATCGAAGGCACCGCGCGCTTCATCACCGATCTGCTCAGGCGGGCGTTTTCCAGCTCGCTCCGGTCGAAGGCCGGCTTCCTGCTGTCGCGACCGGCCTTCAAGCTGTTGCGCCACCATCTGGATCCCAACAATCATAATGGAGCGGTCTTTCTCGGGCTCAACGGTCTCGTCGTAAAAAGCCATGGCGGTGCCGATCCCAACGGCGTGGCCAATGCAATCATCGTCGCCGACAAGATCGCGCGCGACGACATCACCCGTCGCATCACCGAAGATCTCGAGCATTTCCGCGGCCGCCTGATCCAGCCTGAAAGCAGCGTGGCGTGACCGTCACAGCGCAACGCCGCGCCGTTATCATCGGCACAGGCTCGGCCCTTCCTCGCCGTCGTGTCACCAATGCGGAGCTCGAAAAGATCGTCGATACCTCGGACGAGTGGATCGTCGAGCGGACCGGCATCCGCGCGCGCCATATCGCCGGCGACGACGAGACCACCTCGACCCTCGCCACCGACGCCGCGCGTAGGGCGATCGCGGCCGCCGGTATCCAGATTTCCGACATAGGGCTGATCGTTCTCGCGACATCTACCCCCGACCAGACTTTTCCCGCCTCGGCGACGCTTGTCCAGGCCGCACTCGGCATCAATGATTGCGTCGCGTTCGACGTCCAGGCGGTGTGCTCGGGATTCCTCTACGCACTGACGGTCGCCGACAGCATGATCCGCGGCGGCGCTGCCGAACATGCGCTGGTGATCGGCTCGGAGACGTTCAGCCGCATCCTCGACTGGGAGGATCGCGCTACCTGCGTGCTGTTCGGCGACGGCGCTGGCGCGGTGGTGCTCAAGGCCGAGGAAGGGACGCGGGGCGTGCTCGCCTCGAGGCTCCACGCCGATGGCCGCCACAACCAGCTCCTCTATGTTGATGGCGGTCCCTCGACGACCCAGACGGTCGGCAAGCTGCGCATGAAGGGACAGGAGGTTTTCCGTCATGCGGTCACCAATCTGGCCGAGGTGCTGCGCGAGGTGATGGAGGTGGCGGGCCTCACGGTGGCCGATATCGATTGGGTGGTGCCGCATCAGGCCAACCGCCGGATTCTCGACGCGACGGCCCGCAAGCTGGGCTTGGCCGCCGAGCAGGTGATTGTCACGGTCGACCAGCATGCCAATACTTCGGCCGCTTCGGTGCCACTCGCGCTTGACGTCGCGGTGCGCGACGGCCGGATCAGCCGGGGCGACTTGCTGGTACTCGAGGCGATGGGCGGCGGCTTCACCTGGGGCGCCGCCGCGGTCCGCTATTAAACCCTTTGTAAAACGGCTTTGATTCGTCTGCCTCAGAACGTAAGGTGGCCGATACTCAATGTAATTGGGGGGCTGTATGGCGTTGGATCGGGGGACATTGACGCGAGCGGATTTATCCGAAGAGGTGCACCGCGAAATTGGCCTGTCGCGGGCCGATTCGGCCTCGGTGGTCGAACAAGTGCTCGAACATATGTGCAGTGCACTCGCCAAGGGCGAGAATGTGAAGATATCCGGTTTCGGCAGCTTCATCCTGCGCGAAAAGGGCCTGCGGGTCGGGCGTAATCCCAAGACCGGAGTGGAGGTTCCGATCGCACCACGGCGGGTGCTGACGTTCCGGGCCAGCCAGATGCTGCGCGACAGGATCGTTTCGGGAAGTTAGGCGGTTTTTCAATGAGTTCGGGCGGAGATAAGGCCGAAGACGCGTTCCGTACGATCGGCGAACTATCGGCCGAACTCGGCATTCAGCAGCATATATTGCGCTATTGGGAAACGCGCTTTCCCCAGCTGCGTCCACTTCAGCGGGCCGGCAACCGGCGCTATTATCGCCCCGCCGACGCGGCCCTCGTGCGCCGGATCCACAGCCTGCTCAATGAGCAGGGCTATACGATTCGCGGGGTCCAGAAGCTGCTGGCGCAAAAAGCCCCCGCCGATTCCGGACCGGCCCCGCCGCCCGCGCCGATCGCGCCTCAGCCCGTGCTGGTCGTCAACCAGTCCAGCCTTCCTTCGCCCGCCCGCGTCGAGTTGCTGGCGATTCGCGAATCGCTCGTTCAGGCACTCGCGGCGGACATGGATTGAGCTTCTCCGCTCGCCTGGCGGGGAAGGGGAGGCATAGTCAGTTTCGATCGGGCCCCAGCGCAGGGTCCAGATCCCTTGGCCGCACGAACAGGGATAGCTCGCCGCTGTTGGGGCGGACATCTTCCCAGCGGTCCACCGTGAAACTGATCTCGACGATGCTCGCGGTCGGAAATTTTTCCTCGATCTGATCGCGGGCATCGTCTCCCGGCCTGTCGGGGACCATCATCAGCACCAGGTCTTCGAGCCCCGGATTGTGACCGACCAGCAGCAGGCTCTCGTAGCTGTCATCGGTTTCATGGACTACATCGAGCAGCGACACCGCCGACGCCAGATAGATGCGCTTGTCCCAGGAGGGCGCGATCGTCTCGCCCACGCCCTCGGCGAGATGTTCGATCGTCTCGACCACACGGATCGCCGGCGAGGCGACGACATGGTCATAATGGATGTGATGAGCGCGCAGATATTCGCCGATCCGGTGCGCGGCGCGCTTGCCGCGGCTGTTGAGCGGCCGATCGAAATCGCGGGCGACGGGATCGTCCCAACCGGACTTGGCATGGCGCAACAGCGTCAGCTTCTTCACGATCCGGCGCCCTCTGTGTTCATGGCTCGGGTGATGCCTGAAAGACGCGGCAGATGAAAGCCTGTCGGCGCCTCGGGCATCGGGATCGTTTAGAAACTGTAGCCGATGCGCAGATTCACCGTTCGGCGCAGGCCGAGGAAGCAGTCGCCGCGGCCAAGGCAGGTCGTGTAGTATCTCTTGTCGAAGAGGTTGGTCGCGTTGAGGGACGCGCGCCAGGGGCCATAATCGACGCCGAGCAGCGCGTCGAACAGAAGATAATCCGGCGTGGCCAGGGTGAACGGAGCGAAGCTGCTGTCGAAACTGACCGACCAGCTGGTGCTGACATAACGGGCGCCCCCGCCAAGCCGCAGCGAGACATCATCCGCAAGATCGAACTGCTTCATCGCCCATATCGAGGCGAGGTGCTTGGGAATGCTCTCGACCTGGTTGGTCGTGACGCGGCCGCGGGTGGCGATGGATTGGTCCTTTGCGCGCGTATAGCTGTAGGAAGCGATCACGTCGAAGCTCTCGCCGATCGATCGTTGAGCCTCGATCTCGACGCCCTTCGTCTCGATGGTGCCGGCCTGGATCTGGTTGAGCGGATTGGAGGGATCGGAGATCAGCCGGCCGCTGTCCTTCAGGTCATAGAAAGTCGCCGTCGCGAAAGTCGCTTCGTCCGGTTGCCACTTGATGCCGGCCTCATATTGCCGGCCTCGTGTCGGCTTGTAGGGGTTGCCGAAGAAATCGGTTCCGACGACCGGCTGAAAACTTTCCGAATAGCTCAGATAGGGCGTGAGCCCCGGCACGACGTCGTAGAGTAGACCGATTCGTGTCGTCCACGCCTTGTCGATGAACTTGGTCCCGCCGACGGCTTTGTTGGTGGCCCGGTCCCGGCGGAGGCCGAGAACGACCGTGGCCCGATCGAAGGCTCGGATTTCATCCTGCAGGTAGAAGCCGAGCTGCGTTTCGCGGGTCGGCGCAAGCGGGAAGTAGGTCAGCGGGACGAGGTTGCCGTAGACCGGGTCATAGGCGTCGATCGGGGTGGTGCCCGGCGCGCCGGGCGCGGCGTTCGACACCGCGAAGGCCGATGTGCCGCGCGAGCGAAAACGGGCATAATCGATGCCGATCAGCAGCTTGTGGATCAGGGGACCGGTTGCGAAGTCGGCCTGCATCTGGCTGTCGCTGGTCAATGTTTTCGAGCGGAACACTTCCCCAAAGGCCAAGCGATGCAGAATGCGGTTGTCGCCGCGCGTGGCATAGCTCGGGAAAAACTGGTTGAGATATGGGTCCGATGCCGGAACGAACGGCTGGGTCGGGGAGGAGTAGACGTCGCCATAATGGAGAACCTGATCGGACTTGAACCATTCGTAGCGCAGGTTCTGCCTGACGCGCAGATGCGGCGAGAAGCGATGAACCAACTGCGCCGTGACATTCTCGGTATTGAGATCGACCCGGTCCACCGAGGGCTCGCCGAGCTGTCGATCCCATGGCAGGCGGCCATTGGGTGCGCTGTCACCGAGCAGCGTCGAGACATAGGGCAGGAATTGGCCGGTCCAGCCGCTGTCGTCATCCTGAAACAAGCCGAGCAGCGTCAGGTCGGTCTCCGGCCTAGGTGACCAAGTCAGCGAGGGGTTGATGACGAGCCGCTTTTCCCCGACCAGATCGGTCTGCGAGTCACTGTCGCGCCAGACACCCACCAGCCGCGCGGCCAGGCTGTCGCCGGCAATTGGACCGGTGATGTCGAATCCGGCCTCCTTGCGGTCGAAGCTGCCATAGGATCCGAAGATCTGGGCACCGAACCCGAACTGCGGTTTCTTGGTGATAGTGTTGATCAGACCGCCGGTCGAGCCCTGGCCATATAGCATGGAGGAAGGGCCTCGTATGATCTCGAGCCGCTCGAGCGTGAAGATTTCCTGTTTCGACCCCTGTCGGTAGCCGCCGAACAATCGCCGCAGGCCATCCTGGTAGACGCCGGGAGACGTGCCGCGGATGAAGCCATAATCACCGCGCGTGTCGAGACCATAGGCTTCGGGCCGGACGCCCGCCGAGTAGCGGAGCGCGTCCTGCAGATTGAGTGCGCCCATGTCGAGGAAGCGATGGGCGGGAACGATGCTGATGGCCTGGGGGGTGGCGATCAGCGGCGTGTCGGTCTTGGTGCCCCCGCTGGTGTGCCAGCGCTCTCCGGTCACGATGATGGTTTCCGCCGCGCCTCCGGCCTCGGCGTCCAGATCCGCGGCGAACAGGGGCGTCGACAGTGCCGACGCAGCCGCGAGCATCGCAACCCATGATGTTCCACTGCGCAAAGCTGTACCCCCGATTATCTGCCCGTGTGAATGGAGGATGTGCGCTAATGCAAGTCATCCGCAATATCAATCCTTGTTAAGAGTGACTTGCAACAAGGCGTCCAAAGCGATAGGGCTCAGGCGGGTGCGAGAAGAAGGGAATTGGATGTCGCCGCGATCGCACAGATGGGTCAGAATAGGATTTGCTGGTCCCGGCGCCGTGATCGTCGCCCTGGTGGTCATGGCCGGAATGGCGCTATGGCTGCCGGGAGGCGCGGCGGGGATCGACAATCTCGTCCTGCCACTGGTGCTCGTACCGCTGATCTGGGCGGCCCTCTTCTTCCATGCCTGCCTCGATCCACGCCTGGGCCGTGTCATGCTGGTCTTCATCGGCCTGCTCGCGCTTCACGCCGGGCTGATCGCGCAGAATCTCCTCGATCGCTCAGCTCCCGTTCCGGAGGCCCGCCCGTGATCCATCTCCCCAAGCGCGAGACCAAGTTGATGGTCGCGGTTCATGGCTGGTCGGGCATCCTGCTCGGCCTGCTGCTCTACGCCGTCGTGATCACCGGCATGGCGGCGGTGTTCGCCAAGGAGATCGGCATCTGGTCGGCGGGCCATGTGGAGACGCGCTCGGCGTTCGAGCGCCCGATAGACCATATTGTCCGCGACCTCGGCGCGCGCACTCCCGAGGAATTCCGGCAAGATGTCGATCTGTTCGAGATCGGCGACCACAGGCTCGGTGCCTTCTTCCACCGTCACGAATCCCTCCCCGGCGGAGAGTTCGTCAGCCGCGGCGTCTATTACCAGCTTGATCGCGACGGGCGGATCGCCGCCGTACTGCACGGCACCGGCGAGGAGGTATTCGGCCCGCGCAACGACGATGCGCTCAGCAGCTTTCTCGTCGACACCCATGTGCGGCTGCACGTTCCCGACCCATGGGGCCTGTTGCTGACGGGCGTGCTGGGCCTCGCGATGCTGGTCGCGGCTACCTCGGGGCTGCTCATCCACCGCCACCTGTTCAAGGACATCTTCACCCTGCGGCGAAAGGCGAACCCGGTGCTCGTCGGCCGCGACCGGCACAGCGTCGCCGGAACCTGGAGCTTGCCCTTCGCCTTCCTCCTGGCCTTCACCGGCAGCTTCTTCTCTTTCTTCGGCACGGTTGGCGTCCCTGTCGTCGCGATGACCGTGTTCGGCGGCGATCAGCAGGCGTTGAGCGATGCCGTCTTCGGCGATCCGGGCACGCCCGATCCGCGCGCCCGGCCGATCGGCAACCTCGACCGGATCGCCGCCGATTCGATTCGGCGGACCGGGGCAGCGCCGACCTTCATCGCGATCAAGCATTTCGGAAGAGCCGATGCCGCCGTCACCAGCTTCCATCCGCCCCGGGCGGGCGGGCTGGAGCAGAGGACGCTGGTCTATCGGGGCGCTACCGGGGAGTTCGAGCGGGTCAAGCCCTCGATTGGCGGCAGGCCCTCGGCCGGCGGGACGCTCGCCGCGATCATGGCGCCGCTTCATTTCGGGGATTTCGCCGGGATCCTGTCGAAGGCGATATGGTTGGGGCTCGGCTTCGCCATGTGCTACGTCACGCTCACGGGGCTCCGGCTCTGGCTGGCCCGCCGGCGCGAGGGGGCACGCTCGCTCGACTGGCTCGATCGCGCGGTGACCGTCATCGGCTTCGGGCTGCCCTTCGCGCTCGTGGTCGCGGCGGCGGGCTTTCTGATCGCGATGCCATCGGGCGCGGCGGTCTTCTGGACGCCCGCCGCATTCCTGATCGCCGCCGCGGCCACGATTCTCGGCGGCCTGCTCATGCCTTCGAGCGGGGCGCTCGACCGGGCGCTGCGGCTCGCGACGGGGGCGGTCATGATCGTCCTGCCGGCGCTTCGCCTGCTGACCGGCGGTCCCGGCTGGGCCCAGGTGATCGCCGTTGGCCAACCAGTGATCGTGGCGGTCGACCTTGGCCTTGCGCTCGCGGGGGCCTGGATGATCTGGAGCATCGTCGCGCGAACGCGCGTCGATGCTCCGGCGATTCCCGTGCTGCAGCCTGCCGAATGACGCTCATGCCGATGGTCGCGCTCGCCGTTTCGGCGATCCTCCTGATCCTGCTGTGTCGCGGCGATCCAAAGCGCCGCCGCACCACCGGCGTGGCGGGCGAGGGGCAGAATGTCGCAAGGCGCCGGCTGCTTGCCGCCGGCGCCTGCCTGCCGGGGATCGGTCTCGCTCTGACCGGCCATGCGGCCGGCTTCATGATCTGGCTTGGCGGATGCGCGGTGATCGGCTGGCTCGTTGCCCTAGGCTTCGGTCAGTCCGGGCAGGACACCGCCTGAGCCGACCGGTCGCGCGCCTGCGGTCGTCCCGCCTATCCGCGCCACCGCCTCGTCAAGGGTGACGCGCAGCACCGGCACCCCGCCAGGAAAGGCGTCGAGCAGCCGCGATGGCGTCGCCGCGCCGAGCAGGACGAAATGGCCGCGGTCTGCGGCGCTGCGGATCAGCCGGCCGAACGCCTGGCGCAGCCGCATCCGCACGATCCGGTCGTCGAACACCGTGCCGCCGCCGGCCGTCTTGCGCGCGGTGTGCAGCACGGTCGGCCGCGGCCAGGGTATGCCCTCCATCACCACCAGGCGCAGCGAATCGCCGGGAACATCGACGCCGTCGCGCAACGC
Source organism: uncultured Sphingomonas sp. (assembly GCA_946482655.1). The sequence goes on from CAMLSA010000027.1 coordinate 26,839, forward strand.
ATCGGTGCCGAGCAGCGAGGCGTGCGGGTCGTCGCGAAAGATGTCCACCAGCGTGCCGGTGTCGATCGGATCGACATGCTGGGCATAGAGCGGCAACCCGTCCCGCGCGAGCCGGTCTGCGATCCGGGCGTGGACCGCGCGCAGCCGAGAGATCGCGGTGAACAGGCCGAGCGTTCCGCCGCCCGCCGCCGCGATCAGCCGGTGATAGGCTTGGCCCAGCTGAGCGACGTCGCCGCGCTTGAGGTCGGTGACCACCAGAACCTCGGCATGACTGGCATAGTCGAACGGGCTCGGCACCGCGACGTGGCGCGGGGCATGATCGAGATAGGGCACGCCGCTGCGCGCCTCGGCGATCGTCCAGTCCTCGCCGTCGCGCAAGGTCGCCGAGGTGACGAGCACGCCGTGCGCCGGCTTGAGTACGGTCTCGGCGAGCGGTCGGGCAGGATCGAGCCAGTGGCGGTGAACGCCGATATCGAGTTCGCGGCCCTCGACGCGGTCGACGGCGAGCCAATCGACGAAATCGGGGTCGAGCGGCCCGCCCAATCGGGCCAGCATCGAGATCCAGGCGGAGGCAAGCTGGCCCCGCTGCGTGAGCCCTGCGATCGCCCCCTCGATCCGGGCGCGGGCCTGGCCGTCGAGCCAGTCGGGGCCGTCGTCCATAACCGCCACGAGCCGCTGGCGCAGCTGCGCCAGCGGCCTGACCAGCGCCTCCAGCGCCTCGACGGCCGGCTGGGCGGCCTCGATCAGTTCGGGGCCGGGCTCGCCGACATCGGTTTCGAGGCCATAGCCGGCATCCTGCGCGCTCGCTCGGGCGTAGACGGTGGTGCGGATCGCCGCGAGCAGCCGCTCGATCGGCCCGAGCGGGAGGTTCTCGGCGAGCCGACCGAGCCATCCGTCGGCGGGAAGTTGTACCGCCGCCGCCGCCGCCGCCTCGATCGCCAAGGCGCCCGCGTCGTCGTAGCTCGCGACATCGGACAGCCGGGCGGCAAGGCCGCGCCGCCGGCCGCGCGCCCTCGACTCGGGGCCGATGATCCAGCGCCGCAGCTCGATCGCCTCCTGCCCGGTGAGGGCTGCCGCGAAGGTCGAATCGGCGGCGTCGAACAGGTGATGTCCCTCGTCGAAAACGATCCGGCCGAGGGGATGGCCCTCGTCGGCGCGGCGCTGGGCGAGGATCATCACCAGCGCATGATTAGCAATGACGATCTCCGCCGCTTCCGAGGCGCGCGCGGAGCGTTCGATGAAGCATTTACGGTAATGCGGACAGCCCGCATAGACGCACTCGCCGCGCCGGTCGGTCAGCGCGGTGGACCCCGCCCGCCGGAACAGTGTGGGAAGCCAGCCCGGCAAGTCGCCGCCGACCATGTCCCCGTCGCGGCTGTACATCGCCCATCGCGCCACGAGCTGCGCCAGCATGGCGGCGCGGTTCTGGAAGCCGCCCTGCAGCGCATCCTCGAGGTTGAGCAAGCAGAGATAATTCTCGCGTCCCTTACGGACGACCACCTTCTCGCGTCGCTCGGCGGGATCGGGAAACAGCCGTCTGGTTTCCTGATCCAGCTGGCGCTGGAGCGCCTTGGTGTAGGTCGATATCCACACCGCCCCGCCTGCCTGCTCGGCCCATAGGGAGGCCGGGGCGAGATAGCCGAGCGTCTTGCCGATCCCCGTGCCCGCTTCGGCGAGAACCAGATTGGGCCGGCCGTCGGCACGACGCGGATCGAAAGTGCGGGCGTTGGCGGCGGCATAATCTTTCTGCCCCTCGCGCACCTCGGCACCCTCGCCGACGAGGCGCGCGAGCCGGTCGAGCGTCTCGGCCTCGCCGAGCTGAACATTGCGCGGCTGCGGGCGGCCGCCAGCCTCGTCCCACTCGGGAAGGCGCGCGAACAGGCCGCGCTCGGGCCTGGCCGGCGCGCGCAGCACCTGCCCGATCGCCGCGCTCCAGGGCCACCCCAGCCGAGCGAGCGATTGGGCGCTGTTCCACGCGCCTTCGCGCTCGGCCCAGCCTTCGGGCTCGGCCATCCGCGCGAGCAGCGCTTTCGCCGCCTCGATCAGAAAGGCAGGCGCGCGGGCGTCGTCGACCGGCGGCGCAAGATCGAGCGCGCGGGCCACCCCAGCCGGTGTCGGCACCGCGAAACGTGCCGGATGGACGAAAGCGAACAGCTCGAGCAGATCGAGTCCCGAGAACTCGGCAATTCCCAGCCGGGTGGCGGTCACCGCGGCGTTGAGCACGATCATCGGCTTCTCCGCCGCCCGCGCGACCGCCTCGCCACGCCCGACGCCCCGTACCTCGCCGTCGGGCGACGCGATCCAGATGCCGCCATAGGTCGCGTGAAGCGCGGGATAAGGGAAGGTGGGGGACATGCTCTCCCGATGTAGGAGATGGGGAACGATTGGGGAACAGCTTTATGGTACCGTTGATTCGGTGGCTCATCCCGCTAAGAGCGCGCCATCATGTCCGACGCGATCACCCCCGCAGCCCTGCGCGCCGCCGCGCTCGTCTCCAAGGCCTGGCCCTATGAGGAGGCGCGCAAGCTGCTCAAACGTTATGAGAAGGGCGCGCCGGAAAAGGGATATATTCTGTTCGAGACCGGCTACGGGCCTTCGGGTCTGCCGCATATCGGCACCTTCAACGAGGTGCTGCGCACGACCATGGTGCGCCAAGCCTATCAGGAATTGTCAGAGATCCCCACCCGCCTGATCGCCTTCAGCGACGACATGGACGGGCTGCGCAAGGTCCCCGACAATGTCCCCAACCAAGCGATGCTCGCCGAACATATCGGCAAGCCGCTGACCAAGATCCCCGATCCGTTCGGCAAATTCGAAAGCTTCGCGCATCACAATAACGCGATGCTGCGCGAATTCCTCGATCGCTTCGGCTTCGACTATGATTTCCGGTCGTCGACCGAGGCTTATGAGGGCGGCCGGTTCGACGAGGCGCTCAAGGATATTCTCCGCCACTATGATGCGATCATGGCGGTGATGCTGCCGACCCTGCGCAAGGAACGCCAGGCGACCTATTCGCCGGTGCTTCCGGTCAGCCCGAAGAGCGGCATCGTCCTCCAGGTGCCGGTAGAGGTGATCGATGCCGAGGCGGGGCTGATCCGCTTCGAGGACGCAGGCGACACGATCACGCAGCCGGTTCTGGGCGGCAGGGCCAAGCTCCAGTGGAAGGTCGACTGGGCGATGCGCTGGGTCGCGCTCGGGGTCGATTACGAAATGTCGGGCAAGGACCTGATCGATTCGGTGATCCAGTCCTCCAAGATATGCCGCGTACTCGGCGCCCGGCCGCCCGAGGGCTTCAACTATGAGATGTTCCTCGACGAGAAGGGCGAGAAGATCTCCAAGTCGAAGGGCAACGGCCTCAGCCTCGACCAATGGCTGACCTATGGTCCCGAGGAGAGCCTCGCCTTCTACGCCTATCGCGAGCCTAAAAAGGCCAAGCAGCTCCACATGGGCGTGATACCTCGCGCGGTCGACGAATATTGGCAGTATCGCGGAAACTATTCGGGCCAGCCGATCGAGCAGAAACTGGGCAACCCCGTTCACCATATCCACGCCGGCAAGCCGCCCGAGGGCGAGCTGCCGGTCACCTTCGGGCTGCTGCTCAACCTTGTCGGGGTGATGGGCGAAGCGTCCAAGGAACAGGTCTGGGGCTATCTGGTCAATTATGTCACCGATGCCTCGCCCGAGAAATATCCCGAGCTGGACCGGTTGATCGGTCATGCGCTCGCCTATCATCGCGATTTCGTCGCGCCCACGCTCAAGCGCCGCAAGCCGGCGGCACACGAGGCGGCGGCGCTACGCGCGCTGGACGCGAAGCTGGCGGAGATGCCGGCCGACGCCATGGCCGAGGACATTCAGAACGAGGTCTATGCGATCGGCAAGGACGAGGCTTACGGCTTCGAGGCGCTGCGCGACTGGTTCAAGGCGTTGTACGAGACCTTGCTCGGCGCCGAACAGGGCCCTCGCATGGGCAGCTTCATCGCGCTCTATGGCATCGCCAACAGCCGTAAGCTGATTGCCGAGGCTTTGGCGTAGCAATGTCGCCCCGGCGGAGCGACGACTGGATCGATGCTACTTCGTCGCCTTGATCCAATCGTCGATCTTGGCCTCGAGCACCGTCATCGGCAGCGCGCCGGTATCCAGTACCTGCGCGTGGAAGGCGCGGGGGTCGAACTTGGCGCCCAACTCCGTCCGCGCCTTCGCCTTCAGCTTCAGAATGGTCATCGCGCCGATCTTGTAGGCGAGCGCCTGGCCCGGAATGGCGATGTAGCGTTCCACCTCGGCGATTGCGTCGGTCTTGCCGATGTTCGAATGGCTGAGCATATATTCGATCGCCTGCTCGCGGGTCCAGCCCTTGGCGTGGAGACCGGTATCGACCACCAGCCGCGTCGCGCGCAGCATTTCATCGGATAGCCCGCCAAAGCGCTGATACGGGTCGGATTCCATGCCCAGCTCGTTCCAAAGCGTCTCGGCATAGAGTGCCCAGCCTTCGACGAAGGCGGTGTTGCCGCCGAAGCGCATGAAGGCGGGCAGCGCGCTATTTTCCTGTGCGAGGCTGATCTGGAAATGATGCCCGGGCACCGCCTCGTGCAGGTAAAGCGTCTCCATTCCCGGCGTGGTGCGCGATTCTAGGTCGTAGGTGTTGTAGTAGAAGGTGCCTGGACGCGAGCCGTCGGGGGTGCCCTGCTGGTAGCTGCCGGCCGCCTCGGTCCTCTCGCGATAGGGCTCGATCGCCCTTATCTCGAGCGGGGTCTGCGGGATCAGCGAAAATTGTTCGCGCACCCGGGCATCGACGCGCTTGCCGATGCGGAAATATTCCTCACGGATCCATGCTGCGCTGGCGGGCTGGAACTTGGGGTCGTCGCGCAGATAGACGAAGAACTGGGCGAGGCTGCCCTGATAGCCGGCCCGTTCCCTGACCTTTTCCATCTCGGCGGTGATCCGCGCCACTTCGCTGAGCCCGAGCTCGTGGACGTCATCGGCCTTGAGCGGCAGCGTTGTGTTGGCCTCGATCAGGAAGGAATAAAGCTTGTCGCCGCCCTTCATGCCGCTGAGCCCGACGCTGTCGCGGGCGGCCGGCAGATAGTCGTTCTTCAGGAAGTCGCGCAGCCTGGTGTAGGCCGGAATGATGCCGTCGCGGATGATCGCCGCGGTCTCCCCGCGCAGCCGCGCCTGATCGTTGGCCCCGATCCCTTCGGGAAAGCTCCTGACCGGCCCGTAGAAGGTCGATCCCTCCACGCCTTGCACGATCTGGAGGCCGAGCTGGTCGATCATGTTGTTGACGATCAGCCTGGGCTCGACCGCGCCCGATTTCATTCCTTCCCGGAAACGGCCGATCCAGCGATCGATCATCAGCACATATTCGCGGTGGCGCTTCAGATTATTCTCATAGTCCGCGACCGTCCTGAACGGCGCCGCGCCCTCGCCCGAGGCGAAGCCGGGATATAGATTGTGGAACCCGGAGAAGTGATCGATCGGCTGGACCTTGGTGAGCGACAGCAGCTTGGAGGAAAGCCCGTTGAGCGCGAGCTTGGTCTGCCATTCGAAGACATCATGGGCGATCTGGTTGAAGGGTGGTCCCCTGAGGGCTGAAAAGGCTTTGC
>CAMLSA010000028.1 GCA_946482655.1 uncultured Sphingomonas sp.
TGCCGCTGACCGGGCGCTTGATCGGCACGCCGGCGTCCATCATCGCGAGGCTGCCACCGCACACCGACGCCATCGACGACGAGCCGTTCGACTCGGTGATGTCGCTGGTCAGGCGGATCGTGTAGGGGAACTCTTCCTTGGTGGGCAGCACCGGGTGCAGCGCGCGCCACGCCAGCTTGCCATGGCCGACTTCGCGACGGCCCGGCGCGCCGAAGCGGCCGACTTCACCGACCGAATAGGGCGGGAAGTTGTAGTGCAGCATGAAGTGCTCGTAGCGCAGGCCGGTCAGGCCATCGATCATCTGCTCGCTTTCCTTGGTGCCCAAGGTGCAGGTGGCGATGGTCTGGGTCTCGCCGCGGGTGAACAGCGCCGAACCATGCGCGCGGGGCAGGAAATGCGCTTCCGCGACGATCGGACGGACCGTCCTGGTGTCGCGGCCGTCGATGCGGCGGCCTTCCTTGAGGATCGCGGTGCGGACGATCTCGGCCTCGAGCTTCTTGACGAGCTTCATCGCGGCCATCTGGTCCTGCGGGCTCTCCGAAGCGAAAGCCTCCTTCGCCTTGGCGCGCAGCTCGTTGAGCGCGCTCGAGCGGGCCGACTTGTCGGTCAGCTTGTAGGCGGCCTCGATGTCCTTGCCGACCAGCTTCTTGAGCTTGGTCTTGGCGGCGGACAGATCGGCCTGCGGCGCCATCTCCCACGGATCCTTGGCGGCTTTCTCGGCGAGCTTGACGATCGCCTTGACGATGTCCTGACAGGCGCGATGCGCGAACATCACGGCGCCGAGCATGACCTCTTCCGAAAGCTCCTTGGCTTCGGATTCGACCATCATCACCGCGTCCTGGGTGCCAGCGACGACAAGGTCGAGCTCGCCGGCCGCGACCTGGGCGTCGGTCGGGTTGAGGATATATTCACCATCCTGATAGCCGACGCGCGCGCCGCCGATCGGGCCCATGAAGGGAACGCCCGAAATCGTAAGAGCCGCGGACGCGGCGATCATCGCCAGGATGTCCGGCTCGTTCTCGCCGTCATAGCTCAGCACCTGGGCGATGACGTTGATCTCGTTATAGAAGCCCTCCGGGAAGAGCGGGCGGATCGGGCGGTCGATCAGGCGGGAGACCAGGGTCTCCTTCTCGGTCGCGCCGCGCTCACGCTTGAAGAAGCCGCCGGGAATGCGGCCCGAGGAGAAATACTTCTCCTGATAATGGACGGTCAGCGGGAAGAAGTCCTGCCCTTCCTTGACGCTGCGCGCCGCGGTGACGGCGCAGAGGACGACGGTCTCGCCGAGGGTCGCGAGCACCGCGCCGTCGGCCTGGCGGGCAACACGGCCCGTTTCCAGCGTGAGGGTCTGGCCGCCCCACTGGATTTCCACTTTCTTGGTATCGAACATTTGATTTCCTTGTCTCCGGACGCCCTATGCGGCCGGGGCCTATGCAGACAGCGCGCAAGACCATTCCTGGGCTGCCTCGTGGGGCAGGCCATTCTGCGGCCTGCCGTGGCGGGATCTTGTGCCCGCCGTCCCGCCCGATGCCGAATTGCACCTGGCCGGAAATGACGAACGGCCCCTTTCCGGGGCCGTCCTGAACTCTGTTTACTTGCGCAGGCCGAGCTTTGCGATCAGCGCGGCGTAGCGCTCCGCGTCTTCCCTCTTGAGATAATCCAGGAGGCTGCGGCGCTTGTTGACCAGCATCAGCAGACCGCGCCGCGAGTGATTGTCCTTCGCATGGGTCTTGAAGTGCTCGGTCAGGTTGGTGATCCGCTCGGTGAGGATCGCGACCTGGACCTCGGGACTACCGGTATCGCCTTCGCTGCGGGCGTTGTCGGCAATGATCGCGCTCTTGCGCTCGGCGGTAACGGTCATCTGTCTTCCTTACGACATCGGGTTAAAGCCCCGCACCACCCGGATCTCGCGATCTTCCGCCTCCACCATCGCGACGGGCGTTGCGCCGTCCATCGCAAGGTTGAGGCCGGCGGGTGCGGCGATACCGACCAGGCGGCGCCCCTCGCGGAGTGCCCTTGCCTGATCGGGGGTGACGGAGAGAGCCGGGATGTCGTCCAGCCCCGCCGTCAGCGGCAAGAGTGCCGTTTCAAGGCGCTGGGCCTTAGCGAGTTCATCCAGTTTGTCCAGCGAAATCGCGGGACCGAGCGTGAACGGCCCGGCCTTGGTGCGGCGGAGCATCGTGACATGGCCGACCGTGCCCAGCGCCCGAGCGATATCCCGCGCGAGGCTCCTGATGTAGGTGCCCTTGGAGACCGAACAAGAGAGGGTGATCGAAGGAAGAAGACCTTCACAGCGGTCCTGCGTGACCCCCAGCGAGTATATCGTCACCGCCCTTGTCTTGATCTCGAACGTCTCCCCCGCCCGCGCCCGATCATAGGCGCGCTCGCCGTCGACCTTGATCGCGGAATAGGCGGGAGGCACCTGCTCGATGGGCCCGGTGAACCGGGCCAGCACCGCCTCGATCTGCGCGAGGGCCGGCCGCACGTCGGAGGTCGCGACCGCCTTGCCCTCGGCGTCGAGCGTATCCGTCTCGATCCCGAAGCCGATGGTGAATTCATAGGCCTTGTCGGCGTCGAGCATCCGCCCCGACAATTTGGTCGCCTCGCCGAGCGCGATCGGCAGCACGCCCGAGGCGAGCGGATCGAGCGTCCCGCCATGGCCGACCTTGACCTTGGCGTAACCGCCGGTCCTCAGCGCCCGCTTCACCGCCGAGACGATCTGGGTCGAGCCCCGGCCGAGCGGCTTGTCGATGATGATCCAGCCATGCATGGCGGGCGGCTCTACCCTCCCCATGCCGTTCGTGTCGAGCGCCGTCGCGGCGCGGCCGGAGGGCGGCCGGCCGTCCATGGCGCTACGCCCCTTCGCCGGCGCCACCGCAGGCCCGGATTCCGGACCATGCATCCTCGCGCCGCGTGCGCTCCGCAGCCTGTCATTCGCGACAAAATTCCGGGTGCATGGGGTTGTTCGCGCTTTTTTTCATTTTTCGATTCGGCGGGGGTTCCGGGGATATCCCGCACTATCCCGCACGACCTGAAATCGCGTCCGCCATCGAGGCGCCCGCACGGCATTTCGCGCATCGGCGCCACAGGATCGTCCCTGTCAGCCCTTGGCCCCTGGACCACATCTTCTGCCTGCTCATCTCGTGCATGGCCCTTGAGTAGCACCGGACGCCCTGCAAGAACAGAACATAGAGAGAACATTGCATCATCGCGTGCCGGCGGCCAACGATGACGCGCCTCGCTGCGGAGAGCGGAGGTTCGTGCAGTGGCTGCTCTCGGGCCGCGAGTTGACTGGCAGGATTTGGATCGCTGCACCGAGATAGCTGCCGTTCAGCGCGGCTCTGGCGAATGACAGCTCTCCGCCGTGTTGCTCTAAACACAGCCCCCTAGACACTCGCCTCCGCTTAAGTCCATCTATCCTAGATGCTGAGCAACTTCTTCAAACTGGATGGCACGCCCGTCACCCACGAGGAGGGGGCGGCAATGCCTAGCATGTCACCCGGCGATGCGGTTTCAAACACGCAGTTCAGGGGAGCGAGGTGGGGCCAGTCCCGCATGGCGATCAAGGGGGTGACATTCAAGAATATCTCTATTTCGAATATGGAGCTGTTCCAGATCACCTTCACCAACTGCTTCTTCGAGGACTGCATCTTCAAGGGGAGCCGGTTCCACGAGGTCGAGTTCCACAAGTGCAAGTTCGTCAACTGCAATATGTGGAAGGTCAAGTTCGAGAAGTGCTACCTCGACCCCGGGACGCTCTCCCTCGATAGACGCTACCATGTCGACGCATCGAACGTCGGCGTGACGATGTACCAGGCGCTCCTCGCGAACTACGCTAACGAGCGGCAGGACGCGTTCTACGCCCAGGCCGACATCGAGTTCCGTCGCTGGAAGCGCCATCAGCTCAGCTATGAGATACGGAAGAAGAACGTCGATTTCCTGCCCGGTCAGTGGGGGCGCTTTAAGAGCTTTGCCTACGATCTTCTCGCAGGATACGGCTACAAGCCGGGGCGCCTCTTCGTCGTCACGGTCATCGGCTTCCTAGTGTTTTCGGTGTTCAACCACTACGTCATTGGTGGCGACCTCCTGATCAACGGCCAGCGCCCGGTCAGCGCCTCGCTCGTTGACAGCATTTACTATACCTTCTCCGTCCTCACGGTGCTCGGCTTCTCGACCGTTGTTCCGGACGGCGCCTTCGCCAAGATGCTGACCGTCTTCGAGGCATTGGCAGCCATAGGTTGGCTATCTATCTTCACTTCAGTGCTTGTGAAGAGGCTCCTGCGATGATGTCGACTCGGGAAGCTGCAATCCGAGCGGCCTCAGAGGCCGCTTTCGGATCCTGTGCGCGCGGCGACATCGACCGCCTAAGCGATCGCGACTTCCTCATCGTCGACGACGATCCGAATATCCTGCGCGCGCGTACGAAGACGCTTAAGGCTGAGGGCGTATCCGTCGCCGCCTACACGTACCGCAAACTGGAGAGCCTGGCCGACAGAGGAGCGCTGTTTGTCCAGCATCTGCGCCTAGAGGCGTCGATCGTCGCCGATCGCAACGGACGCCTTGCCGCACTCCTCGGTGCCTTTCGGCCGAGGAGGAGCTATGACGCCGAGATTCGCGACAATGCGAGGCTCGCCAGCCTGGTCTCAACGGTTCCCTGCGGCGCCAACGCAGAGCTGTGGGCGGCCGATGTCCTGTACGTTACCGTGCGCAACTTCGGCGTCCTGTGGCTCGCCGGGCGCCAGCGGTACCTGTTTGCTTACGACCGGATCCTAGAGGCGCTTCAGGAGGAGGGGGTGCTCGATGCCGCAGGCGTTTCGAACCTCCGGCGGCTTCGCTTCCTTAAGTCGCTCTACCGAGGCGACAGCTCCGCTACCCCGGGCACTGTCCACCGGCGAGTGAGGGCGGCGCTCGCCGGGCTGCCCGAGGGGCATTTTCCGGCCGGCTCGCTCACCGTCTCGGCCAGCGAAGCACTGGCCGCTCCCGCCCCGGCGGACGGCTCCCTCGCATACCTGCAGGTCCGCGACTTAGAAAAGCGGATGCTTGCCGCCCGGTCGCTCGTCGGGAGTCCATTCGACGACCCGGCGCTGGAGGCACTAAACGAATGGATCCGCGACCCGCGCGCATATGCCAATCTCAGCGCCGCCCGCGCTCCCGCGCTGCGGGCCAAGCTCGCGGCGCTCAACGACCGTTGGGCCGTCGCACGCCTGGGATAGGGGCATCGCTCTGGACTTTGCCCCGGAGCGATTAGATGATCGGCACTTCAGACCATCAAATCTGCAAGTCGTTTCGCTGTCTTGTAATTTATACCGACCGCCCTCGCCGTTCCCCCCAGATCAGATCTCCCATATGCGTGGAAATAGGCGTGCGCTCGAAATGCCTTGTGAAGCGGAAGATGTGCATTTTGGTAGAAGGTGCGGGCGCGCACGGTGAATTGCTTACGGCATCGCCCGCATTTCCAAAGACCGTGGCGCGGAGCACCGTCCGGATGTGAACGGCTCTTCGTGCCGCGCACATTTTTCAGTCTGTAGATCGTTCCCCCATTCTGCCCGCAATGCGGGCATACGGGTCCTTCAGGCCATACGACGCTTTCGAGATGTTCGAAGGCCGCTTCCTCGGAATTATAAATCGGATGCGAAAAGTCCGGTAACATAGCGGCTTCCGCTATAATCGAATTTTGGGTTTGCTATATGGTCAACGTCTCTTACGTTAAGAGACCACATGCTGTATACCCGCAGGGTAGCAGGCGACCCTCTCGATGACGCGCTCGCGTTCTAAGGAGAGAACCATGGGTCGTTGGGAAGCTTTAGTGAAAATCGTTGAGGCGTTCATTGCTTCTGGCAGGCCCGGATACGGCCTGCTGGCGCTTCTGGTGACGACGGTAGCCAGCCTGGTTCTCGCTATCGCCCTCCTCGTTGCCAGCGCGGACGTTCCTGCAAAATTATTTGGAGGCGAACGAGGGCTCCTTCTCTCTTCGCAGGCATCGCGATAGCCGGGATCGCGCATGTCCGCGGTTCATGAACCCGAAGCGGATAGTCTCAAATGTCCCAACGTGGTCATTTGAACATTTGGAAAACCCAAGATGAACGTACGTCGGTCTTCGGACGCGACGATTTAATGGCTGAACGGCGATTAGGGCGCGAAGCGGTCGATCGACAACCGTGCGGAAAATCCGCAAAGCTCGGTTCAGTCCGTCTGCCTTCTCAGTCCACGACCCGTTCACACCTCCAGCTCAAGGCTGTCATATGAGCAGACGATCTCGAGCGGCGGCCGGTCCTTGCGGTTGAGCGCCTCGTAGCGGATCGTCTCGGCGAACAGATTATCGATGTCGGCGTCGCTGCTGGTCGGCTCGTGATGGAACAGGACGAGCTTCCTGGCGCCCGCGCCGTGGCAGAGGTTGACCGCCATGACATTGCTCGAATGCCCCCAGTCGGCCTTCAGGGTGATGCTCTCGGCGAGCGAATACATGGTGTCGCAAATCACCAGATCGGCCTTGTCGAAAAAGGCCTCGAACCGCGCCTTGTCCTCGAGATCCTCCATGCGGTGCTCGGCGTCGGTCGAGAAGACCATCGTCTTGCCGCCCTTGCTGAACTTCCATGCGAAGGAGACATGGCTGTGATCCTGCGGCATCAGCTCCACGTCGATTCCGTCGACATGATATTGCTCGCCCGGCGTCAGCACCCTGAATTCGATCCTGGCGCGCAGCCAGTCGAACGCAACGGGGAAGCTTATCTCCTCCTGCTGGCGACGCAGCGCCGCCTCCGCATCGCCATGGCCGGAATGGATGATGATGTGCGCATCGGGATCGAAGGCGGGCCCGAAGAAGGGGAAGCCCATGATATGATCCCAGTGCAGGTGCGACATGAAGAAGTTGAAGGTCCGCTGGCGCCCCCCGGCGATACGACGGAACGCGTCGTTGCCGAGCTCGCGCAGTCCCGAACCCATGTCCAGGATGAAGAAGCTGGTGTCGGCGCCCTCGATCTCGAGGCAGGTGGTGGCGCCGCCATAGGTGTGCCCCTCGCCGAAGCTCATCTCCTGATTGACGAAGGCGCGCGCCGCCGCCTCGTCGGCAAAGGAGCGGCCCGAGGCGAGCATCAGCGCGCCGACGATCTTGTCCTCGATGACGCGTGCGCGGGGCGCAACCGGCAATGATCCCCTCGTTCCCCAGAAACGCACCAGCATCAGCCGCCCCTCAGCCGTCGTCCGAATCGAGATCGTCGACGATGTCGAAGATCAGCTGGTAGCGGCTGATCTCCAGAATCTCCCTGATCGCGGGCGTCGGCCGGGCAAGAACGATCTTCACATTGGTGGTGATCGCTTCCTTCCGCGCAATCGTCAACGCCATCAGCGAGCTCGCGGAAATATGCTCCACCCCCGCCATATCCACCACGAAATCGCCGTCGGCCGCCGCGGCCTGTGCCACGCCGTCGCGCAGATGATCGAGGAAAGCCTCGCGCGCGTCGTCGTCGATGTCGCCCGCCGGTCTTCCTATCGGTCCTCGCGTCGATGAGGACGCCGCCCACTGCATCGAAGCCCTCCCCCGCTCCGCCAAACGGCAAGCTTAGGGCCAGTTGTTATTCGCTGCAACGGCGCTGATTACGAGGTTGTCAGCAGGCGTCTGACCTGTGGCGATATGCCCCGGACGATCACCGCGACCCCGCGTTCGTTGGGATGGATCGCGTCGCCGATGTGCAGCGAACGATCGCCGACTATCCCCGCAAGGAAGAAGGGATAGAGCGCGACGCGGTGCTTCTTGGCGAGCCGCGAATAGATCGGATCGAACCGCCGGGCGTAGTCGGGGCCCAGATTGGGCGCCGTGACCATGCCGGCCAGCAGCACCTTGATCCGGCGTTTGCCAAGCTCGGTCAGGATGGCATCGAGATTGGCTTCGGCCCGCCGCGGATCGAGCCCGCGCAGCATATCGTTGGCGCCGAGCTCGACGATGACGAGATCGGGCTTGGCCTGGAGCGCGGCGAGCACCCAGGCGAGCCGGGCGCGCCCCTGCGCGGTGGTGTCGCCCGAGACCCCGGCATTGTGCACGCGTGCCGCGACCCCCTGCCGCCGCAGCGCGGCTTCGAGCTGGGGCGCGAAGCCTTTTCCGGGCGACAGCCGATATCCCGCCGTCAGGCTGTCGCCGAACGCCAGGACCAGCTTGTCGGCGGCCTGGGCGGGAAGCGGAGATGCGAGCAGGGCAAGGAAGACAAGGAGCGGGCGAAGAAGCTTCATGTTCGGGATATTGGCATGATGGATGGGGATGTCACCCCTTGATCCCCTCCCTCCTGCCCGGAGGGGAGCTTATCTGCCCCCCCTCAGCAGCGGATAGGGGTTGATCGGGCGGCCCTGGTACCAGGCTTCGCCGGGCGCCATCGCGTTGATCGCATAATGGAGGTGCGGCCCGTCGGGGCTGGCGTCGCCGGTCGAGCCCACCGTTCCGATCACCTGGCCGCGGCGCACCTTCCGGCCCTCCGCTAGGCCGGGCGCATAGCTGTCGAGATGCGCGTAATAGTCGATCCACTGCCCGCCGTCGCGCCGGACATAGATGGTGCGGCCGCCGCGCTCGCTGTCGAACAATTTCTCGACGGTGCCCGCCGCCGCCGCGATCACCGGCGTACCGCGCGGCGCCATGATGTCGATCGCGTCATGGACGCGTCCCTCGCCGCGCGCATCGTCATAGGTATCGGCAAGCTGCTCGGCGCGGATGCCCGCCACCGGGATGACGAGCGGCCCGGAAGGCGCGGAAGGGACCGTCCGGACCGGGGTCGTCGCCACCTTGGGCGCCCGGGGAGACGGCGAGTCCCGCCCCGGCAGGTTGAGGATGATGATCCAGGCCAGATAGCCGATCGCCGCCAGCAGCAGAAGCGTCGCGATCTTGCGGATCATTCCGGTCTCCTCATTCCTGGAATATCGCCGGCGTCCCCGGCTTCACCATCATCGCGAGCCGCGCCGCGTCCCAATTGGTCAGGCGGATGCAGCCGTGGCTTTCGGTCCGGCCGATCTTTTCCGGATCGGGTGTGCCGTGGATGCCGTAATGCTTCTTGTCGAGATCGACCCAGACGACACCCACCGGCCCGTTCGGTCCCGGCGGCAAGGTCGTCTTCCTGTCCCTGGCGTCGGCATCCCAGAACAGGTCGGGATTATAGTGGAACGGCGGGTTGTAGGCGCTTCCCTGGATCTTCCAGTTGCCGATCGGCAGCGGATCATGGCCGCTCCCCATCGTCGCCGGGAACTGCGCGACGAGCTTGCCCGCGCCGTCGAGGACGCGCAGCACGCCGTCCGACTTGTCGACGACGATCCTGGCGGCCTGCGGCTGATCCGAGCCGACATTGAGCGTCCACAGCGTCTTGCGCCAGCCCGGATCGATGCTGTCGGCGAAGTCCTGCCTGGGTGGAATGACGTTCGGAACCTTGATCACGACACCGGGCGCGACCTTCGTCCGCGGGCTGTTGAGCGCGACCAGCGTCGCCTCGGTAGTGTGATAGCGCTCGGCGAGCTTCTCCATCGCGTCCGAATAGCCCAGCGATCTCATCTTCGCCTGTTCGGCCTCCCTCCCGGGGATCGGACCGACGAACGGCCCTTCGAGGATCGCGTCGGTGAGCTTGACGTCGATCACCGTCGGCATCCCGCGATGGACGTCGAACGTCTTGACCGTCGCGTCGTCGAGCAGGCCGGTGACGGGGAGGCCCTTCGCTTCCTGATAGCCTCTCAGCGCCTTGGCGAAGCTCGCCCCCCCGGCGCCGTCGATCACTCCGGGGCCGAAACCCAGCCGATCGAGCAGCACCTGCGCGCCGAGGATGCGTGGGTCCGGCGCGGCGGCGGCCATGGCGGGGAACAGCATGGCGGCAACGATGATCGTCTTGAAGCTGCGCAACATCGGCCCCTCTCGTTCGTGACGAAGGGAGAACGTCCGCAGGCGAAATTATTTCCTTCTTACGCCTTGCCCCCTTGGGGAGAGGGGTAAGTCAGCGCCGGTCCCTGGTCGCCGAGAAGCGCAGGTTCGGGAACTTGCCCTGGACGTAGTTCAGCTCCCACTGGTCCTTGGCCAGGAACACCGGCGCGCCGTCGCGGTCCTCGGCCATCGCCGAACGGTGCAGTCCCTTGAACTCCTCGAGCGTCCTGTCGTCGTCGGCGGCGATCCAGCGCGCGGTGTCCCAGGGCGACGGCTCGAACCCGGCGGCCACCTTATATTCGGCCTCGAGCCGCGAGATCATCACCTCGAGCTGGAGCTGGCCGACCACGCCCACGATCCATTGCGATCCGATCGACGGATGGAAGACCTGCATGATCCCCTCCTCGGCCATGTCGTTGAGCGCATTGCGGAGCTGCTTGGTCTTGGTCGGATCGGCGAGCTTCACCCTGCGCAGGATCTCGGGCGCGAAATTGGGCAGCCCCGTGAAGCGGATCATCTCGCCCTCGGTCAGCGTATCGCCGACCCGCAGCGTGCCGTGATTGGGGATGCCGATGATGTCGCCGGGGAAAGCCTCCTCGGCCAGCTCGCGATTCTGCGCGAAGAACAGGATCGGGCTGTGCACCGCGATCGTTTTGCCGGTGCCCACCTGGCTGAGCTTCATGCCCCGGCGGAACTTGCCCGAGCAGAGCCGCATGAAGGCGACCCGGTCGCGATGCTGGGGGTTCATGTTCGCCTGCACCTTGAAGATGAAGCCCGCGACACTGGGCTCGCCAGGATCGACGTCGCGCGGCTCGCCCGGCTGCGGGCGCGGCGAAGGCGCGAAATCGCCGAGCGCGTCGATCAGCTGCTCGACGCCGAAATCCTTGAGCGCCGATCCGAAATAGACCGGCGTGAGGTCGCCGTTGAGATAGGCCGTCCGGTCGAACGGCGCATAGCCGATCCCGGCCAGCTCGGCCTCCTCGCGCAGCAGCGCCAGCCCCTCGGCCGAGAGGATGCCGTCGAGCTGCGAATCGCCGATTCCGGCGATCGAGACCGCGTCGCCCTCATAGGCGCCGGTCGCATCGGCGGCCGGGCGGTATAGCCGGTCGCGCGCGAGATCATATATGCCCTCGAAGGTGCCGCCCATTCCGACCGGCCAGCTCATCGGCGCGACATCGAGCGCGAGCGCATCGGCAATCTCGTCGAGCAGCTCGAACGCCGGGCGGCCCTCGCGGTCGACCTTGTTGACGAAAGTGATGATCGGCACCGAGCGGAGCCGGCACACCTCGAACAGCTTGCGGGTCTGCGGCTCGATGCCCTTGGCCGCGTCGATCACCATCACCGCCGAGTCCACCGCGGTCAGCGTGCGATAGGTGTCCTCGGAGAAATCCTCGTGGCCCGGAGTGTCGAGCAGGTTGAAGGTGATGCCGCCGCGCTCGAACGTCATCACCGAGGAGGTGACCGAGATGCCGCGCTGCTGCTCGATCTTCATCCAGTCCGAGCGCGCCCGCCGCGTCTGCCCGCGCGCCTTGACCTCCCCGGCGAGATGGATCGCACCGCCGAAATAGAGCAGCTTTTCGGTCAGGGTGGTCTTGCCGGCGTCCGGATGCGAGATGATCGCGAAGGTGCGGCGGTCGGGGCGGTTCGGCTTGCTCATGATGGCGGCGGCGCTTAGCAGCGATGCTCCATGTCGTCACCCTTTCCCTATGACGTCGTCATCCTCGGCGCCGGCGCGGCGGGGATGATGTGCGCGCTCACCGCCGGGCAACGCGGGCGCAGGGTGCTGCTGCTCGACCATCTCGACCGGGCGGGGGCGAAGATCCTGATCTCGGGCGGGGGGCGGTGCAATTTCACCAACATCGAAGGCGGCCAGGCCGAACGCTTCTTGTCGGCCAATCCGCATTTCGCGAAATCGGCGCTCGGCCGCTACACCCCCGCGGACTTCATCGCGCTGGTCGAAGCCCATGGCATCGCGTGGCACGAGAAGACTCTCGGCCAGCTGTTCTGCGACGGATCGGCAAAGCAGATCGTCGCGATGCTCGACGAGGAATGCGCCAAGGGCGGCGTCGAGACCCGGCTGCTGACCCGCGTCACCGCGATCTCGAAACCCGCTGACCGCTTCCGGATCGAGACGCCGACCGCCACGCACGAAGCCTCCTCGCTCGTGATCGCCACCGGCGGCCCATCGATACCCAGGATGGGCGCGACCGGCTTTGCTTACGACGTCGCGCGGCAGTTCGGCCTCAAGGTCGTCGAGCCGCGTCCGGCGCTTGTGCCGCTGACGCTCGGCCCCCAGGACCGGCTGTTCGAGAGCCTGTCGGGGGTGTCGCTCGACGTGATCGCCAGCCTTGGCCAGGCGCGCTTCCGCGAGGCGGCCCTGTTCACCCATCGCGGATTATCCGGCCCGGCGATCCTCCAGATCAGCAGCTATTGGCGGCATGGCGACAGCCTCTCGCTCGATCTGCTCCCCGGCACCGACGCCCGCGCGCTGCTGACCGACGCCAAGCGTGCCCGCCCCAATGCCGAGCCGCGCACGATCCTGCGCGAGCGCTTTCCCGATCGTCTCGCCGACGTCCTCGGGGACCGGCTCGGCCTGTCGGGTCCGCTGATCGGCCACAAGGATGCGGCGCTGGCGGCAGCGGGCGCGCGACTGAACGGCTGGAGCTTCACACCCAGCGGGTCCGAAGGATTCGCCAAGGCGGAGGTCACCATCGGCGGTGTCGCGACCGACGGGCTGGACCAGCGCAGCTTGATGGCCAAGCGTGTGCCGGGCCTGTACTTCATCGGCGAGGGAGTCGATGTGACCGGCTGGCTCGGCGGCTATAATTTCCAATGGGCGTGGGCGAGCGGAAAGGCGGCCGGCGAGGTTGTCTGAACCTCGTCCAGGCGGCCACCGCTCAGCAGCTTCGCCGTCTTCGGCGCGAACGACCCGACGACGCGGGCGAAAGCCATCGCGAAGCCAAGAGCCAGCAAGGGCTGGAGCAGGAAGAAAAGCGGCCACCCGGCACTTCCCATCGGTCCCGAGAACGACCCGATCACCGGCGCGATCAGCCACATGAAGACCGAATGGCTGCAGAACAGGACGAAGGCATAGCGCTCGAAGGCGAGCAGCCGGCCGGCCGCGCCGCTCCGCGCCAGCGCCATGGCGCCGCGCCAGACGAGCAGCCCGGCGCTCGCCCGCATCAGCAGATCGATACCGTTGACCAACATGACGGGGTCGCCCGAATTCGCCTCCAGCCGGATCGAAAGCCAGATCTTGAACGGCAGGATCGCGAGAAAGGGCAGCGCGACGAGCCTGGGCGGCAGATCGCCGAACCGCACCGCAAGACCATGCCGCCGAACCAGGATACCCAGGATGAAAAAGAGCAGGATGGCGGGACGGAGGAGCAGATGGAGCTGCCAGCCGGCGATTGCCCAGATCGCGGTCGCGCTGCCGATCAGCGCCAGGCCGCCGGTGCGCAGCCGGACGAGCAGGGGTGCCGCGAGCATGCAGAGGAAGAGGTCGCGCAGGAAGGCGGTCTGGACATTGATGTCGCCGGCGCGACTCAGGTTCAGCAGGTTGTCGGCGAACCAGGCCGCTCCCCCCGGCAGCGGCACATCGGGCACACCCCACCATCCCGCTCCCGCGACGAGAAGCACCGCCAGTGCGTTCCACAGCAGCATCGGCAGCAATACGGTCCGCACTTTTCCGGCGATGAAGCGGCCCGGTCCGCGCTTAGCCAGCGAACCCGCCATCAGCCAGCCCGAAACGACGCTGAGCAGCGGCACGGCGCCGCGGCCGAACAGCTCGACCACCGACCAGCGCAGCATATCCTGCCGCGAACCTGCCTGCGTCGCCATCACGTCGCCGCCGACGCCGGTCCAGGCGTGGACATAGACGATGCCGAGGATACAGATCAGCCGCGCCATGCCGATCGCGCGCGAGACTTGGAGCAGCGACGGATCGGTTGAACGGCGCGCGGGCGCATCGGACGGGAGGACGCTGCTCATTTCGGCGGCGATGGATTTGCCTGGATGAACCCAGCCTGCACGAGCCGACGAGCCGCCCCGCAAATGCCATGGGTTTACCCGCACTGGCAATTTCCGCCGCCCGGCTCTATAAGACATCCCACCACCGCCGCGCGCAGAGAGGCGCCGGCCATTTGCAATCGGATATTAGATGCCCTTTTCTTCCCTGCCGCGGCCGGTCGCCGAGGCAATCGCCGAGCGTGGCTACACCACGCCCACCCCCGTCCAGGCGCAGGTGATCGCCGCCGAAGCGCATGACCGCGACCTGCTCGTCTCCGCGCAGACCGGTTCGGGCAAGACAGTCGCCTATGGCCTCGCCATCGCCGACACCCTGCTCCGGGGCGCCGAGACGCTGCCCCGTCCGGGCGAGCCGCTCGCGCTGATCATCGCGCCAACCCGCGAGCTCGCGCTCCAGGTCCAGCGCGAGCTGCAATGGCTCTACGCCAAGCTCGGCGCGAGGGTCGCGAGCTGCGTCGGCGGCATGAACGTCCGCGTCGAGCAGCGCGCGCTGTCCTATGGCTGCCACATCGTCGTCGGCACGCCGGGCCGTCTCAAGGACCATCTCGAGCGGGGAACGCTCCAGCCGGGATCGCTACGCGCGGTGATCCTCGACGAGGCCGACGAGATGCTCGATCTGGGCTTCCGCGAAGATCTCGAGGAGATCCTCGACCTTACGCCGCCCGAGCGCCGCACATTGCTCTTCTCCGCGACGATGCCCAAGCCCATCGCGCTGCTCGCCAAGCGCTACCAGCGCGATGCGCTGCGTATCGAGACGACCAGCGCGCGGGAAAGCCATGCGGATATCGACTATCGCGCGATGGCGGTGGCTCCAGCCGACATCCAGCACGCCGTCGTCAACGTGCTGCGCTTCCATGAGGCCAAGGGCGCGCTCGTCTTCTGCGCGACCCGCGAAAACGTCCGCCGCCTCTCCGCGACGCTCACGGAGCGCGGCTTTTCGGCCGTCACCTTGTCGGGCGAGCTCAGCCAGAATGAGCGCAACCACGCGCTCCAGGCGCTGCGCGACCGCCGCGCCCGGATCTGCGTCGCGACCGACGTCGCGGCGCGCGGCATCGATCTTCCGGGCCTCGAGCTGGTCATCCACGCCGAGCTGCCGATCGACCCCGAGACGCTCCAGCACCGTTCGGGCCGTACCGGCCGCGCCGGACGCAAGGGCACCTGCGTGCTCATCACCCCCTATCAGCGCCGCCGCCATGCCGAACGGCTGCTCCGTGCCGCCAATGTCAACGTCACCTGGGACAAGGTGCCCACGCCCGAGGACATCTATGCGAGAGATCAGGAACGGCTGCTCGAAAGTCTCTCGGTCGGCGAGGTTTCGGAGGAGGATCTGGAGGTCGCCCGGAAGCTGCTCGAAACTCGGACGCCCGAGGAGATCGCCGCGGCTTTCGTCCGAACTCAGCGGCAGAGCCTTCCCGCGCCCGAGGAACTGATCGACGCCTCGCCGCCGCCGCAGGGCCAGCGCGAGCAGGCGACCCGCGAGCAGGGCCCGCGCCCCGGCTTCGAGGACACCGTCTGGTTCCGCATGAACGTCGGCCGCGGCGCCAATGCCGATCCCCGCTGGCTGCTGCCGCTGCTGTGCCGCCGCGGCCACATCACCAAGCGCGACATAGGCGCGATCCGCATCTTCCAGACCGAGACCCGCTTCGAGATCCCCCGTGCGATCGCGGGCAAGTTCGTCGACGCGCTCAAGCGCACCGCGGGCGAAGAGGACGGCGTCGTGATCGAGCCAGCAGGCGACGCGCCGACTCCGCCCCCGGGCCAGCTCCGCGATCGCCGCAGCCCGCCGCCGCGCGCCCAGCTTCGTCCGCGTGGCCCGGGTGCTCCGTCCCGTGGTCCGGGCGGTCCCGGCGGGCCGAAACGTTACGGCGCGAAACCGTTCGGCCGTGGCGGCGGCAAGAATCCGTAGTAGGAAGAGCCGTTCCGGCGAGGGCATGCGTTCCGCACGGCGAACGCATGCCCGTAATGAAGAGGCTTGCATTACGGTAGTGAATTGACCGATCATGCCGACGGGGGCGAACACCTTAACAGGGAAGGTGAGCCATGGATCATACCCAGCCCGGACTGGTCGATCGTACCAAGAATATCATTCTGAAACCCAAAGCCGAATGGCCCGTGATCGACGCCGAACCGACGACGGTCGTCGATATCTACAAAGATCATGTGCTGCTTCTCGCCGCGATCCCGGCCGTCGCCGGACTGATCGGCAATGTGCTGCTCGGCTATTCGGTACTTGGCATGACAGTACGAATGTCCCCGGTCACGGCGGTCAGCTTCGCGATCACGCAATATGTCATGTCGCTGATCTCGGTCTTCGTGCTCGCGCTGATCATCGATGCGCTTGCGCCCAGGTTCGGCGGAACCAGGAACAAGACGCAGGCGGTGAAAGTCGCGGCCTATTCCTCCACCGCCGCCTGGGTGGCGGGCACATTGGCGATCGTGCCGCAGCTGGCGCCGCTCGGTGGTCTGCTAGGCCTCTACAGCCTTTACCTGCTCTATCTCGGCCTGCCGCTGCTGATGCGCGTGCCGGCCGACAAAGCGATAGCCTATACGGTGGTGACCATCCTCGCCGCGATCATGCTGTTCGTCGTCGTCGGGGCGATCGCGAGCACGGCGGGAAGGACGTTCACGCCGGCAATGCCGGTGACCGACATAAGGATGTCGGGCTCGATGACGGTGCCCGGCGGAGCAACACTCGATCTCGCCCAACTCGGAGCCGCGGCGAGGCAGGCCGAGGTCGCGGCCGAGGAGATCAAGATCACCGACAATGGCAAGGTTGTGGCCGCGGTATCGCCATCGGCATTGCAGGCGCTGCTGCCCCCGACTCTCGGCACATACCGCCGTACCGAAATCGAGAGTTCGGGCGCTGAGGCGGGTGGGCTCGGGGGGGCGCGTGCCGAGGCGCGCTACGAAAATGGGGACAACAACATCCGGCTGGCGTTGACCGACATGGCCGCAGCCGCTCCTTTCGCCGCGCTCGGCAGCGCGATGAACCTCCAGGCGAACCGCGAAACGGCGACCGGCTATGAGAAGACCCGGACCGTCGACGGCCGCATGGTCAGTGAGAAATGGCACCGACCGTCGAGCGAGGGCAGCTACAGCGAGCTGGTCGCCAATCGCTTCATGGTTTCGGCCGAAGGCAGGGTCAACGACATCTCGGAGCTGAAGCGCGCCGCCGGGACGATTTCCGCCCCGCGCCTCGAGGCGCTTACCGACTGACACTGCTCGTCCGGACCCGGCTCCCGTGAGCCGCCACCTCCTATCCGTGCCGAACAGATGACGCTTTGGCCCGCCGCAAGCGCGAGGGCCGTGGCCGGCCGTTGCGGGCCGCGGGATCGAGCAACAGCGCGAGCACGATCCGCACTGCCGGGGAGCCGGGATCTTCGCCGGGTTAGCGAGCATCGGATGCGTGCGCCCATCGAAGCGCTGCGCGCGAGTTCAGCGCCGAGCCTTTCGAGGCTTTGGGGAGGCTGACCGCCGAGCCCCAGCCGGGCGGTGAGGATATGCCGTTCACGCTCGCCGCTGCCTGCGAGCAGGCGGTTCACCTCGGCCAGCAGATCGGCCATCGCGCCCCCTTGAGCCCCCGGCGAAAGTGCCGGGGTTGCCCCGCATCAGAACTGATAGGTCAGGCTGAACACCGCGGACCGCGTCGGGGCGGGCTGCGCCCAGCTGCTGGTGAGCGAGTTGCGCACGGTCGTGACATATTTTTCATTGGTGAAATTCTGGACGTTCACCTGCGCCTTCAGCCGTGCCGTGACCGGATAGGCCGCCATGAAGCGGTGGATGGTATAGCTCGGTACGCGATACGGCACATAATTGTTGGCGGTCAGCTGCGCGAGCGTAGGCTGGTTGAGCAGGAAACTGCCCTGTTGCGTCAGCCCATAGCCCAGCTCGAGACCGAAATCGAAGCGGTAGGTCGTGAACAGACTGCCCGAATGCTTCGGCGTGTTGGTCAGCGAATAGCCACGCGCCGGATCGGGGAAGGCGGCACTGTTGCCGCAATTGGCGGCGCCCGGATTGGCGAGACAGAAATTCGACACGCCCTGCAGGATCTTCGATTTCAAATACATGTAATTGGCCGAGAGCGTCCAGTTGCCGGTGATGTTGCCGGAAGCGCCGAACGACAGGCCTTCGACCCGCTGGCCGCCGTCGAGCGTCTGGCCCGGCAGCGTCGGATCATTCGAATTGACCTTGATCGAGTTGCGCTCGTTGCGGAAGACGGCGGCGGTCAGGAGCAGCTTGGCATCGAACAGGTCCGCCTTGGCGCCGATCTCCCAGTTTTCGGTCGTCTCCGGCTTCAGGCGGCAATTGGCGGCCGAGCAGGCGCCGTCAACCGAGGCCTTGGACGGCAGCTTCGAGTTGCCGTAGGCGACGTAGAGGCTGGTGTTCGGCGTGGGCTTCACAACCGCGCCGATGCGGAAGGAGAAGAGCTTATCGCTGAAGGTGAACGGGCCGGTGGCGGTGACCTGACCGAGCGTCGGACCGACGACGGTCGAGTAGGATAGCGTCCGGTTCAAGCCCTTGACCTTCTCATAGCGCATACCGCCGTTCAGCTCGAACCAGTCGGTGAACTTCACCGTATCGAACAGATAGACTGCATAGCTGGTCTGTCGGCCGAAATTCCGGCTCGTCCGGATGAAGTTGATCGGGCCCGTGTAGACGTTGCTGCCATAGACCCGGTTTGTCCCCGCCGGGCCCGGGACGATCATGCCCGGGTCGGAGATGCTTACCAGCGGAAAAACTGGCGTGGAGCCATCCGGATTGCGCGGGAGCGTCCCCTGATATTGCGAATAATCCTCCCACAGCGCCGAGACGCCCAGTGCGATCGAATGCTCGATGCCACCGGTGTCGATGTTCGCGGTCAGATCGGTCTGGGTGTAGAATGTGTCATTTTCGATGAAGCGCTGCACGCCCCGTCCGCCGGTGGGCAGATAATAGCCGGCGGGCACGGTGATCGCGACCGGCGTGGTGATCGTGCACGAAGGAGCCGGCACGGCGGGGTCGATTCCCTGGGGCTGAAGGCCCGTCGCGGTCAGGCAGAAGGTACCCGTGGGCTGGCTGGTGACGGTGTTCTGCTTGATCTTCTCAAAACGGGTGAGGTTGCGGACGCTCACTTCGTCGCTGAAGGCATGGCGGAAGATGCCCTGCAACGACTTCGTCTTGCTGTTCTGCTGGTCGAGATTGGCGAAGCCATAATAGCCTTCGCGATCGAACTCGGGAAGGAAGCCGCCGAGATTGGCATAATAGCGAAGGCCGTATTGCGGCATGGCCCTGTCGTCGAGATATTCGCCCTGCAAGGTCAGGCTGGTCGGCCCGTCGATACCGATGGTGATCGCCGGCGCGATGCCCCAGCGCTTGTAATCCTCGACGTCGCGGCCCGGAACGTCATTCTCATGATAGACCGCGTTCAGGCGGACCGCGATGAGGTCGTTGACGCGCTGATTGGTATCCACCGTCGCGCGATAATATTTGTCGGTGCCGATACCGGCGCTCAGCACCGTCTGGTCGTCCGCCAGCGGCCGCTTCGTGACCAGATTGATGGTGCCCGCGACCGAGCCGCCGCCGTTCATGACGGAATTGGCGCCGTTGGTCACCTCGACCTGCTCGATGTTGTAGACTTCGTTGCGGTTGAGGAACGCGCCCGAGCGCACGCCGTCCACTGTCACGTCGTTCTTGGCGTCCTGGCCGCGCAGGATGATGCGGTCGCCATAGCCGAAGCCGCCCTCACCCGCGCCGAAGGTGATACCTGGGACGGTGCTGAGCACCTCGCGCAGGGTCAGCAAATTCTGTTGCTGGATCGTCGCCTTGTTGATGACGGTGATGGTCTGCGGCGTATCGAGCAGCGGCCTGGTATATTTCGGGGATTCGGGCCGCTCGACCTTTGGCGTGGCTTCGTCGACCGCTGTCGAGGTCACCGTCATTCCGCCAAGCTTCCTCTCACCTTCCGCCTTGTCGGCGGGTTGGGCCGCCGCAGGTGCGGTTGCGATGAAACCGACGCACGCGAGCGCCAGGAAGCTCCCGGTGGAGCTGCAGTCGATTCTCGTCATGATAATGATCCCCTTCGTTGACGGAGGGGAGTTATCGCTAATGAAAGTGATTCGCAATAGCGAGTTAGAGACATGCTCCCTGGAGCCGCTATTCAGCGGTGCCGCTACGTCTTTTCCGGGCAGCAAGGTTCGGTCGGCGACCCGCCATGCTCCAATATCTCGCCGATTTTCTGGCCGAGATCGTCGAGCGAGAAAGGTTTGGTGATCATCGTCATGTTGGTGCCGAGGAAGCCCGAGCGGATCGCCGCATTCTCGGCATAGCCGGTCACGAACAGGATCGGCAGCTCGGGGCGATGCGCGCGCGCGGTATCGGCAAGCTGGCGCCCGTTCATGCCCGGCAGGCCCACGTCCGAGATCATCAGGTCGATCGACATGTCCGAAGCGAGGATCGGAACCGCCGCGGCACCGTCGCTGGCCTCGATCGCGCTATAGCCAACCTCCTCGAGCACATCGCGGATGAGCAGCCGCACCGACGGATCATCCTCCACCACCAGCACACGCTGGCCGTCGCCTTGCGGCGCGATCGTGGCCGCGGCCGGCTCTTCCGAGCCCGCTCGCTCGGCGGCGGGGAGATAGAGGTTGACCGTGGTGCCTTTGCCCACCTCGCTGTCGATCGCCAAATGGCCGCCATTCTGCCGGGCGAATCCATAGACCATGGACAGGCCCAGGCCGGTGCCCTGTCCGATCGGCTTGGTCGTGAAGAAGGGCTCGAACACCTTGCCGAGCAATTCGGGCGACATGCCGACACCGGTGTCCGAAACGCTGACGACGACATAGCGCCCCGCCTCGGCATCGGCCATATCGGCAGCCTCGGCGGCGTCGATGTGGGCAAAGCCGGTCCGGACCGTCAGCACGCCGCCTTCCGGCATCGCATCACGAGCGTTGATGGTGAGGTTTAGGATCGCGCTTTCGAGCTGGTTGGCATCGGCGATGCCCGGCGGCAGGCTCTGGTCGAGCCGCATGTCAAGCGCGATCTGCTCCCCGATGGTGCGCGCGAGAAGCTCGCCGAGCGAGTCGACCAGGGCGTTGACGTCGATCGGCCTGGAATCGAGCGACTGCCGGCGCGAGAAGGCGAGCAGCCGCTGGGTGAGCCCTGCCGCGCGATTGGCCGATGTCGTCGCGGCGTCCATGAAGCGATCGATATCGTCGAGCCGGCCCGTCTCGATCCGGCGCCGGATGATGTCCATCGCTCCGATGATACCGGTCAGCATGTTGTTGAAGTCATGCGCGATACCGCCGGTGAGCTGGCCGACCGCTTCCATTTTCTGGCTCTGGTGGAGATGCTCGTTGGCACGGCGCAGTTCTTCGGTCCGCTCCTCCACCATCGCTTCGAGCTGCTCACGGCTTCTCGCGAGCGTCTCGCGCGCCTCGACGATCTCCTGGATATCGGTGCATGTACCGAACCAGCGGACGATATCGCCCGCCTCGTCGCGCATCGGCTGGGCGCGGCCGAGTACCCAGCGATAGACGCCCGAACGGTGCCGCAGCCGGTATTCGATATGGTAGGGTTCGCCGCTCTCGAGCGAACGGCTCCAGCGACCCCGGGCACGCTCTTGGTCGTCGGGGTGGAACATGCCGTTCCATGCATCGCCGTCGGTCGATCCCTCGGGCATGCCGGTATATTCGTACCAGCGCTGATTGTAATAATCATGATAGCCGTCGGGCCGCGTCGACCAGACCATATGATCGATGGAGTCGGCGATCGCCTGGAACTTGGCCTCGCTTTCGCGAAGCTCCTCCTGACTGCGCGCCAAGGCATCGTTACGCGAACTGATCTCGGCGAGATGATCGCGCATCTCGAACTGCTTCTGCCGCGACCGCATCGCCGACGCCACGGCGCTGAGCAGCGATACCGAGCTGAGCGGCCGTTCGAGCACGGTGAAATTGTCGATCACTTCGGAAAAGCGGAGCACCGCCGCCTGTCCGGGTGGCAGCGGCCCCGTCCGACGCGCGGCGAGCACGACG
Source organism: uncultured Sphingomonas sp. (assembly GCA_946482655.1). The sequence goes on from CAMLSA010000028.1 coordinate 21,916, forward strand.
AAGGGCACGTCGGACCATGTGGGCTGTGCTTCGATCGCCGCGCGCAACTGGCGCCGGTCGGCACTCAGCGCCTCTTCCGTGACGACGACCACGCCGGCGCGATCGTCCAGCACCGCGGCGATTGCGCCCAAGTTCTCGCAGATGGCGGCGTCATAGCCTTGGCGGCCCAGCAGCTTTGCCACGCTCTCGGCATCTCTGCCGAACGGCGCCGAAACCAGGACCTTGTGACCCAGCGGTGCCGATCTATGCGGCACCGCGAATTTCCATCAGCGGCTCAGCAACGCCGATATATTCGGGCGTTCCGGTGAGCACGCCGCGGAAGTTGGTGAGCGGCGCTCCAATGCGGATCCCGTGTGAATCGATCCACAGTTCGCGAATCGCGTCCTCATGCCGGCCACCCCGATTCTTAAGGATCGAGATCGCCTTTCGGATGCGGCCCTCCGCTTCGAAGAAGCGGATCAATACCACCGAATCGGCGACATAGGAGATGTTGAGGCTGGTCGCCATCGTCCCGACCAGCCCATGCTGCGGGTTGATCAGGAAGGTGACCACGCCATGGTGATTCAAATAGGACAGCAGCTCATGCACCTGCAGGATGAGCTGCTGCTCCTGCGGCATCGCGGCGAGATAGCCGTTGAGGCTGTCTATCACGATCATCCGCACGCTGCGTTGCTCGACTTCGCTGCGAACCATCATCGCGAACTCACCGGGCGACAGCTCGGCCGGATTGATCTGCCGGATCACCAGGCAGCCTTCCTTGATCCATTTCTGGAGTTCGGACTCCAGCGCGCCGGCGCGCGACAGCAAGGTGCCGACCCGCTCGTCGAACTGGTACATCGTCGCCGGTTCGCCGCGCCGGCAGGCGGCGATCACGAACTGCATGGCGATCGACGTCTTGCCGCTGCCCGCGGGACCGGTGATCAAGGTGCTCGTGCCCCGCATCGGGCCGCCGCCGAACAAGGCGTCGAGTTCGGTGACATCGCTCGACACCATGGTGGCGAGATAGGCGTGACCATGATCGCCAGCGATCAGACGGGGGAAGATGACCAGACCGCCGCGGCGGATGCACAGATCGTGATAGCCTGCGATGAAATCGACCCCGCGGAGCTTCTGGACCTGCATCCGCCGGCGTGCGGCGCCGAAATCGAGCGTATGCCGCTCGAGGGTGATGACGCCGTGGCACAGGCTATGGAGATGGGTATCGCGCTCGCTGCCCGAGACGGTCAGATCGTCGACGAGCAGGACAGTGGCCTCGCGTCCGGCGAAGAACTGCTTGAGCGCCAGCACCTGGCGCCGGTAACGCAGGGGGTCCTGAGCGAGCAGGCGCATTTCGGACAGGCTGTCGAACACCACCCGGCGCGGGTTGGTGCGTTCGACCTGCTCTTCGATCAGCCGGACGGTCTCGCCGAGCTCGACCTCCCAGCTGTAGAGCACCGACTGATCGCGGGCGCCGCCGAGCGCCGCTTCGGCCGAAGCCAGCTCAAACAACTCGATTCCGTCGAGGCTCCAGCCGTGAGACGCCGCCACCGCTTGAAGCTCTTCGCTGGTCTCGGATAAGGTGATGTAGAGGCAGCTTTCGCCGAGCTTCACGCCCTCGAGAAGATATTGCAATGCGAGCGTGGTCTTGCCCGATCCGGGCGCGCCTTCGACGAGATACAGTCTGTTACTGGGAAGTCCCCCGTGCAGAATATAGTCGAGCCCTGGGTTGCCCGATGAAATCCTGGTCGACATCAACTCCGCCATTGACCTTCCAAATGCGTGATGGCCGTCAACAAGCCAAAACGCCGGACGGTTCCACTAAATAGGTCAGTATTTTCTCAATAGCCTATCCATCGCGCGAGGAGCGCGGATGCCGATCCTCGGTCGATCGCATCGGCCGCGATGCCGACACCGTCCCGCCAGTCTCCCGCCCGCTCCGCGACGATCAGCGCGGCGGCCGCGTTGAGCAGGACCGCGTCCCGATAGGCGCCGGCTTCACCCGCGAGCAGGCGGTGCAGCGCGGCGGCGTTGTAGGCGGGATCGCCGCCGCGGATCGCGTCGAGCGGGTGGCGGGGCAGACCGGCCGCCTCGGGTTCGAAGCGCTCGGGGCCAAAGCCGATGGCACCGAGCCGGAAGACGCTGCTGGGGCCACCGATTGACAGCTCGTCCAGCGGCTCGTCGCCCGATACCAGCATCGCCGCATCGCAGCCGATTCGTTCGATCGCGCCGGCATAGACCGGAAGGAAATCGGGCCGCGCGACACCGATCAGCTGACGGGTGACTCTGGCCGGATTGCAGATGGGCCCGAGCAGGTTGAAGATCGTCCGCCGTCCGATCCGCTTGCGGATGGGGCCCAGCGGCTTGAGCGCGGGATGATGCTTCTGCGCGAACAGGAAGCACAGGCCGATCTCGTTCAGCGAGGCTTCGGCGCGTTCCGAGGCGCGATCGAGATCGAGGCCTAGCGCTTCGAGCGTATCCGCGCCGCCGGCTTTCGAGGATGCCGCGCGGTTGCCGTGCTTGGCGACGGGGACCCCCGCCGCCGCGACTACGATCGCGACCGCGGTCGAAACGTTGAGGCTGTGCGCGCCGTCGCCGCCGGTGCCGCAGACGTCGATCACGCCTTCGGGGGCCGCGACCGGGATCATCCGCTCGCGCATCGCCATAGCGGCGCCGGCGATCTCGGCGCTCGTCTCGTCGCGTTCGGCCATCGTGGTCAGGAAGGCGACCAGACTCTCCTCGTCGAAGGCGCCGTCGAGAATCGCCGCGAAGGCCTCATAGGCGCTCTGCTGGTCAAGCGGCAGCAGCGGATCGGGAAGTGCCGCGCGCAAGGTCAGGCGCGCTCCTTCACCTTCATCCCCGCCGCGCGCATGAAATTGGCGAGCATCGCATGGCCATGTTCGGTCGCGATGCTTTCGGGATGAAATTGGACCCCGTGGATCGGCAGAGTCGCGTGGCGGACGCCCATCACCTGGCCGTCGGGAGTACGCGCGTTGATCTGAAGATCGGCGGGCAGACCTTCCTCGGGGACGATCAGCGAATGATAGCGGGTCGCGGTGAAGGGCGAGGGCAGGCCTTCATAGAGGCCGGTACCATCGTGGATGATCGGGCTGGTCTTGCCGTGCATCAGCTGCGGCGCGCGGATCACCCGGCCGCCGAAATGCTGGCCGATCGACTGATGGCCCAGGCAGACGCCGAGCAGAGGCCGCTTCTCCGCCGCACAGGCGCCGACCAGCCCGAGCGAGATGCCCGCGTCATCGGGGGTGCAGGGGCCCGGCGAGATCAGGAACGCCTCCGCCCCGCTCGACATCGCCTGGCGCACGCCGATCGCGTCGTTGCGCACCACCTCGACCTCGGCGCCCAGCTCCATCAGATAATGCACCAGGTTCCAGGTGAAACTGTCGTAATTGTCGATAACGAGGATCATGGAAGGCCTGTAGCGGCCGCGGCGCCGATGGGAAAGAGCATCCCCCGCCCGGCGCGTCAGTTTATTTCGGGGACACTATACTAAATACCTGTGCGGTCACGGCCCCACAGGTCCCCGTTTGTAATTAGTATAGTGTCCCCGAAATAAAGCTCAAATCCCTTTCGGAATTCGCGTAAAATATCAGAACTTTAGTACATAAGTATAACTCCGCCTCCCGCGGGTGAGCATCGAAAGAAGTTGTTAATCGGGATAGATGCTTGTGACCCCATTGGAGGGTTTCCCGCATGGAAGTGATTAATGTCTTGGTCGTGGACGACTCGCTCGTCATCCGCGGCATGCTGACGAACATTCTCGAGGCCGATAAGAAGATCCGGGTGGTGGGAGCTGTCTCGAGCGCCGCCGATGCGGATAATGTAATTTCCCAGCAGATCGTCGATGTGATCACCCTCGATATCGAGATGCCGGGGACGAACGGGCTGGATTACCTGCCTTCGCTGACTCGCCGTCGCATTCCGACGATCATTTTGTCGAGCCAGGCGTCCGGCGTCAGGGAGATCGCGCTGTCGCGCGGCGCGGCCTCCTGCTTCGACAAGGCCAATGCTGTCCGCGACGCCACGATATTGGTCAATGACGTGAAGCTGGCGGCGCTTCAGAAGAGCAAGCAGCAGCCGGCTGGCGCTTCCGCCCATCCTGCGGGTCCTGCCTCGATCCCGAACGCGGCGATCGAGCAGCTGATAGCCGAGCATGGTGACGGGCTGACGCGGATCATCGCCGAGCGGATAGGTTATGCCACCCTTGATGAAGACCCGGCCGCCGTCGCGAAGTGGGTGGGGATCGCGCGGAAGCTGCGCGAAGTTCAGTCCCATGCGGGAGGCACTTCCTGATCAGGATGGCATAGGGGCTCCAGCCCCGCATTTTCGAGTATATGTTGCGTTGCGTAATCTTTACTGCCCACCCGCCATATGGCTATCGTCGACGGAGCGATCGACGATAGCCATATGGAGCTTCGATGCAGGCGGGGGCGGTTTTGCTGGTGGACGACGAACCGGCTTATGGCGCTATCGTGAAGGCGCTGGTCGGTTCCACAGGCATCGAGGTCGATCGTGTCGCCGATGCGCTGGAAGCCTTGCGGGCGGTGCGTTCGAAACAATTCTCGCTGATCCTGATGGATATCCAGATGGCGGGAATAACCGGCTTGCGGGGAACGATGATGCTGCGCCAGAGCGCCGAATGGGCGCGGCGGGTACCGGTCATCGCGTTTACAGCAGTCCGCCCGCCAACGGGCGAACGCTTCTTCCTCGAGCGGGACTTCGACGGCTGGCTGCCGAAACCCTTCAGTGCGCAGGATCTTTTCGATATCCTGAGCCGATGGCTCGACCGTTCCCTGAAAATGACGAGGCCGGACCGATCGACTCGGCTCGAAACGCTTCTCGGTCCCGATCAGGCGCTCGGAATAATACAGCGCCTCAGGGCCAATGTGGCCGACGCCATTTCCGCGATCGACTCCGGCGCGGATCCCCGGCCTCTCGGTCATAAGCTCGGCGGGCTGATGGGTACCATCGGCCTGTCGGCGCTGAGCGCGGCATGGCTGGCCTTGTCGGACAGCAACAAGGACATCTGGTCGACCGTCCGAAAATTGTCGGTGGAGTGGCTGGAAGGCCCGATGAGGTAGCGGCGGCTGGCAGAGGATCCTGGCGCTCAGGAGACCTTGCCGATCCCCTCCCTGTGGTTCCGCAGCGCCTCGCGCTCCTCATCCAATATCGCGTCGCAGATCGCCTCGGCCGAGCAGGCGGCGGCGCGCGTCGTGTCGATCAACAGCACGAACTCGGCGTTCATCGGCTTGGGCGAGAAGCGCTGGGCGCTGACCCGATACCGCTTGTAGGGCTGGACGAAGGCGGTGGTCGCGCCGCGCGCGCAGCAGGCCCGGATGAGATCGAGCAGCGGGATATTGCCGTCGGTGCTGTAACTGATCGCGATCCAACGTGCCGCGGTCCCGTCGATCAGCGTGGCGAGGGCGTGCGCCGCGTGCCGCGCGCTGTTGTAGGGGCTGCGCCGCTCGGTCCGCCAGTCGAGCCGGATCGCCGACTTGTCGCCCCGCCCGCCGATCTTGCGGCCGAGCACCGGTTTATCCCACAAGGCGATGCTGTTGAGAACATGATAGTTCGATCCGTAGGGATGCTGGTTATAGGGCGGATCGACATAGACGAAGTCATGGGTTCCGCCATACTCGCGGCCGAAGCGCTGGGCGTCGAGCCGGGTCACCTCATTGGCCAGGCCATTGTCGCAGAACGCCGCCGGCTCGAGCTTCAGGTCGCCGCATATCCGGTAGCGCGCCGTGCCGTTGCTGCCGCCCCAGCCGGCGTGAAATCCCTTGAACACGCCCGACGTATTGCTGGTGTAGCAGCTCTGGTAGAGCAACGGAGCGAGCAGGCAGGCGAACTGCGCATCGTCGATGCTCCCAGCCTGTCGCAGCCGTTCGAGTTCCGCGCGGATCGCATCGATCCGCATGCCGTTCTTGCGCATGAAGAACAGCCGGTCATGGCCGATGACATAATCCTCGTCATCGTCCGGGCAGAGATGATCGGTCACCCAGCCCCGCACCGGCGGCAGGGCATTGAGATGCGCGACCATCTCCGGATAATTTCGGCCGGCGAAATGCGGAGCGACATTGTTGCCTATATAGCAGCGATTGATCTGTTCCGAATAGGGCTCCCAATCATTGGCGATCACGCGATAGCCCTGCGTCTTGGCAAAGCGCGCCACCACGCCGCTCCCCGAGAAGAGGTCGACGAAGCTGGCGCCCCGGCGAAGTCCGCTCGCCTCGATCGCGCACTGGATCAGGGGCAACAGCTTCCGCTTGTTGCCGATATAGGGGATCAGCTGGTTGAAGATGAAGTTGTCGGTGTCGCGTGCCGCGTGCTTCCGGCGATCATATTTCACGGACGGCGTCCCTCGGCCATGGCCTCTTCGATAGGCCGCACGGGCAGCGCTGTCGATGGGGCGGGGAACCCATTGTGAGTGGCATCCCCTTGGGCCTCCGCGGAAGTCGTTGCGCGGGCAGGCCCACCTAAACTTGTTCACAGACAAGGAAAATTGAGGGGAGAAGCCCGTTGGAGGCTGGATAGCCCCGATATTGCACGTTAAGAACATCATACGAGCGTCGTGTGCGGATGTGGAGCGAACCGTCCCGGTCAATGGGATGGCGCTTCCCGATCACGGGAGCAAGGCGAGAGGAGTAGTACGCGTTGGAGCCTACCAACATCGAGGCGCCGGAATATTTCCATAAGGTCGTTGATTGCCAATGGGCCTGCCCGGCCCATACTCCCGTTCCGGAATATATCCGCCTGATCGCCCAGGGCCGTCATGCCGACGCCTATATGGTCAACTGGAAGTCCAACGTGTTTCCAGGGATTCTCGGCCGGACCTGTGATCGCCCCTGCGAGCCGGCCTGCCGGCGCGGCCGGGTGGACGAGGAGCCCGTCGCGATCTGCCGCCTCAAGCGTGTCGCCGCCGACAACAAGGGCGATGTCCTGGCGCGCATGCCGGTCGCGCCCAAGAAGAAGATCGGCAAAAAGGTGGCCTGCATCGGCGCCGGCCCCGCATCGATGACCGTCGCGCGCGATCTCGCGCCGCTGGGCTACGACGTCACCGTCTATGACGGCGACACCAAGTCGGGCGGCATGATCCGCAGCCAGATCCCGCGTTTCCGCCTGCCCGAAAGCGTGATCGACGAGGAGATGGGCTTCATCACCGGCCTCGGGCTGAACATGCGACTGGGCGAGTGGATCGGCAGCATGGCCGAACTGCTCAAGCAGGACTATGACGCGATCTTCGTCGGCACCGGCGCGCCGCGCGGCCGCGATCTCGACCTTCCGGGGCGCAGGGAAGCCGCCGCCAACATCCATATCGGCATCGACTGGCTGTCGAGCGTCTCGTTCGAGCATATCGACAGCATCGGCAAGCGGGTGATCGTGCTCGGCGGCGGCAACACCGCGATGGATTGCTGCCGCACCTCACGCCGTCTGGGCGGCGACGATGTGAAGGTCATCGTCCGCTCGGGCTTCGACGAGATGAAGGCTTCGCCGTGGGAGAAGGAGGATGCCATGCACGAGGGCATCCCGATCCACAATTTTCTGGTCCCCAAGGAATTCACCCACGGCGATGGCAAGCTGACCGGCGTGCTGTTCGAAAAGGTCGCCCCCGTCATCGACGAGAGGGGCCGCCGCTCGCTCAAGCCCACCGGTGAGCCCGACCAGTATTTCGAATGCGACGACGTGCTGATCGCCGTCGGCCAGGAGAATGCCTTCCCCTGGATCGAGCGCGACATCGGCATGGTGTTCGACGAGTGGGGAATGCCCAAGGTCGACGAGGTCACCTTCCAGTCGAGCATCCCCAAGGTCTTCTTCGGCGGTGACGCGGCGTTCGGCCCCAAGAACATCATCTGGGCGGTCGCGCACGGCCATGATGCGGCGATATCGATCGATCATTTTTGCCGCGGCGTCGATCTGCGGCTGCGGCCGCCGGCCGGGGTGCAGCTTTCCTCGCAAAAAATGGGCATCCATGAGTGGAGCTACGACAACGACGTGTCCGGCGAGGACCGCCAGAAGGTCCCGCTGCTGCCGATCGCCCAGGCGCTCGCCGACGTGAAGGCCGAGGTCGAGCTGGGCTTTGACGATCCGCGCACCTGGGCCGAGACCCAGCGCTGCCTGAACTGCGATGTCCAGACGGTGTTCGCCAAGTCGCTGTGTATCGAATGCGACGCATGCGCCGACATATGCCCGACCGACTGCATCACCTTCACCGTCAATGGCGAGGAGGAGGAGCTTCGGCCCAGGTTGAAGGCACCCGCGTTCAACCTGACCCAGGATCTCTATGTCTCGGCGACCCTGCCGACCGGCCGGGTTCTGGTGAAGGACGAGGACGTCTGCCTCCACTGCGGCCTCTGCGCCGAGCGCTGTCCGACCGGCGCGTGGGACATGCAGAAGACCCTTATCGAGATGAGCCACGCCGGAGCTTGCGGCCGATGACCCGATCCACCGATTCTTCGGCGATCAGTGCGGTGAACGATTTCGTCGTCAAGTTCGCAAACGTCAACGGATCCGGCTCGGCCTCCGCCAACGGACTGTTCGTCAAGGCTATCCTGCGCATGGGCGTAGCGGTCGGCGCGCGCAACATTTTCCCGTCAAACATCCAGGGCCTGCCGACCTGGTACGAGATCCGCGTCAGCGGCGATGGCTGGCTCGGCCGGCGGGGCGGCGTCGACCTGATGGTCGCGATGAACCCGCAGACCTGGGACGGCGACATCGCCGAGATCGAGCGGGGCGGCTATCTCTTCTACGATTCGACCAAGCCGATGCCGCCCAGCAAGTTCCGCCAGGACATCAACGTCGTCGGCATCCCGCTGACCCAGCTGTGCAACAGCGCCTATGCCGAGCCGTCGAAGCGCAAGGTGCTCAAGAACATCATCTATCTGGGCGCGCTGACATATCTGCTCGGCATCGAGCGCGAGGTGGTCGAGGCCCTGCTGACCGAGGAATATGGCTCCAAGCCGGCGCTGATCCCGGCCAACATCGAGGCGCTCGGGATCGGCTTCGATCATGCCAGGGCGAATCTCAAGCCGCTCGGCCTCCAGCTCAGGCGCGCCGATGCGGTCGGCGAGCGGATCTTCGTCGACGGCAACACCGCCGCGGCATTGGGCGCGGTCTATGGCGGGGCGACGGTCTGCGCCTGGTATCCGATCACGCCTTCGACCTCGCTCGCCGAGGCCTTCACCGACTATTGCAAGAAGCTGCGCCATGATCCCGAGACCGGCGAGGCGCGCTATGCGATCGTTCAGGCGGAGGACGAGATCGCCTCGATCGGTATCGTCACCGGCGCGGGCTGGAACGGTGCGCGCGCCTTCACCTGCACTTCGGGGCCCGGCGTCTCGCTGATGCAGGAGTTCATCGGCCTCAGCTATTTCGCCGAAATTCCGGCGGTGATCTTCGACGTCCAGCGCGGTGGTCCATCGACCGGCATGCCGACCCGCACCCAGCAGTCGGACATCCTGTCGGCCGCCTATGCCAGCCACGGCGACACCAAGCATGTCCTGCTGCTGCCCGAAGGACCGAACGAATGCTTCGAGTTCGGCGCGCTCGCCTTCGATCTCGCCGATCGGCTCCAGACGATGATCTTCGTGATGCTCGATCTCGACATGGGCATGAACGAATGGCTGATCGAGCCCTTCGCCTGGGACGACGGCAAGGCGATCGACCGCGGCAAGGTGATGACCGCCGAGATGCTCGAGGCGGGCGTCGACTTCGGCCGCTACAAGGATGTCGACGGCGACGGCGTCCCCTATCGGACCCTGCCGGCGACGCACCCGTCGAAGGGCGCGTACTTCACCCGCGGCACCTCGCGCGATCCTTATGCCCGCTACAGCGAGGAGGGCGCGGTCT
>CAMLSA010000029.1 GCA_946482655.1 uncultured Sphingomonas sp.
CAAGCCGGGCATCCCGGATTTCGCCGAACTGTCGGAGCGGCTGATGAAGGCGACCGGCTGGCGGGTTCTGGCCGTCCCGGGCCTCGTCCCCGAGGCGGTCTTCTTCGAACATCTCGCCAATCGCCGTTTCGTGGCGGGCCGCTTCATCCGCCGCCCCGAGCAGCTCGACTATCTCCAGGAGCCGGACATCTTCCACGACGTGTTCGGCCACGTCCCCCTGCTCGCCCATCCGGTGTTCGCCGACTACATGCAGGCCTATGGCCAAGGGGGCCTGCGCGCGCTCGAACATGGCGCGATCGAGCGGCTGGCTCGGCTCTACTGGTACACGGTCGAGTTCGGTCTGATCCGGGAAGGCGCGGGACTGAAGCTCTACGGGGCGGGAATCGTCTCCTCCTACGGCGAGTCGATCTTCGCCCTCGACGATCCGTCGCCCAACCGGATCGGCTTCGATCTCAAGAGGGTAATGCGCACCCGCTACCGGATCGACGACTATCAGCAGAACTACTTCGTCGTCGACAGCTTCGATGACTTGCTCCGCGAGACCAGCGAGACCGACTTCGCACCGCTCTACGCCGAGATCGCCGGCCAGCCGGATCACGAACCAGGCGAGATCGCACCGGGCGACGTGGTGATCACGCACGGCACTCAGGCCTATGCCAGGCGAAAGGCTGGGTGGTCGAGCGCGGGCTGAGGTCCACTCCTCCGGCCTTGCCCGGGACCCGCGAACCCGTGGCGGCCGACCTTGACCCGCTGGATCGAGCGTCGGTGTCCCGAGGGCGAGAGGCTCCTTGCCGCGCTTTTGATTGACCCTACGCCGTGCTAGAGTGCCAGTCTCGCTCGAGGAGGATCGCATGCCTCTGATTGAATGGCGGATGCGCGGCCCGGAAATCGCCAATTGCAATTGCGACTGGGGATGCCCCTGCCAGTTCAATGCCTTGCCTACCGGGGGACACTGCCGGGCAATGGCGGCGATGCGGGTCGACGAGGGCTATTTCGGCGATGTCGACCTGTCGGGGCTCGCCTGGGCCGGCATGTTCGCCTGGCCCGGTGCGATCCACGAGGGCGGGGGCGAAGCCTTTGTGGTCATCGATCGATCGGCGACCGAGCCCCAGCGCAACGCGTTGCTGACGATCCTCTCGGGAGGCGAGACCGAGCCCGGGGCGACGATCTTCAACGTCTTCGCCACCGTGATCGACACGATGCATGAGCCCGCTTTCTTGCACATCGATTTCAGCATCGACCTCGACAAGCGCGAGGGCAGTGTGCGCATCGAAGGGCTGATGCAGACGCGGACTGAGCCGATCCGCAATCCGGTGACCGGCGATGAACATCGGGTCCGCGTCGTTCTACCCTCCGGATTCGAATATCGCGAGGCCGAGTTCGCGAGCGGCGATACCACTGCGGCGGGCCCAATCAATCTCGAGTGGACAGGTCGCCACGCCCATGTCGCGATGCTGGACCTGACCACGCATGGCGCTGCCTGACGGGGGCCGGGCCGGGGCGCCGCGATTGCCCCTGTTGAGCAAGATGTTGTCCCGCGAAGTCCGTCTCGTCGGCGTCTGTCTGCTCGTCATGTGCGGTCTGGCTTGGTGGTGGTTGTGGCGCATGGCGGACATGGGCGGCACGGCATCCTCTCCGGATCATTCGGGGGAGATGGCCGGGATGTCCATGCCGATGCAGATGCCGGCATCGGTCGATGTCTGGAGCACGGCCTATCTCGGTGCCGCCTTCGCGATGTGGGCGATCATGATGGTCGCGATGATGCTGCCCTCCATCTCGCCGCTGATCCTGCTCCATGCCGCCTTCGCGAAGCGATCCGGCCGAGCGACCCATGCCACCGTCATCTTCGTGCTGAGCTATCTTGCATTGTGGATTTTGTTCGCGGCGCTGGCCGCCATCGGGCAGGCCTGGCTGATCTCGCTCGGCGTGGCGGGTGAGGCTTCGCTCAGGATCGGGAACGAGGTGCTTGCGGCGGGGCTGCTGGCGCTTGCCGCCCTTTATCAGCTCAGCGGCGTGAAACGACTCTGCCTCGCCAATTGCCGCTCTCCGGCCGGCTTTCTGATGCGGCACTGGAGGCCCGGTGCGGCCGGTGCCATCCGCATGGGTGCACTTCACGGATCATATTGCCTCGGTTGCTGCGGTCTGCTGATGCTGTTGCTGTTCGTCGGCGGGGTGATGAATCTCGCCTGGGTGGCCTTTCTCTCGCTGGTTGTCCTGGCCGAGAAATATGCGCCCGCGCGCTTGCACGCGGATTATGTGATCGCCGGGCTGCTGCTGACCGCCGCCGCCATCGTCATGATGCGGTGATCGAGAAGGATGCGGCGGCCGCTCATCCTCGCCCATCCGCTCGAAGCCAGCTTGGCTGACCTCGATGAAGCGCCGTCCTGCGGCGTGGCCTCCCGCCAGCTCGAACCCGACCAAGCCGCCATAGCCGCCCTTCATGATCTGATCGGCACGTTGGCGTTGCGCCCCTGTCTGCCGCGAGGGGTGAATCACCTTCGTCACCCCGGTCCGCCTGGTGAGATATTCGACCACCTTGAGCGCATTCTCGCAATGACGCGGCATCCTGAGCGGCAGAGTCTCGATCCCCTGGAGGATCTGAAAGGCATTGAATGGCGCCAGCGCGGCGCCGAGATCGCGCAGCAGGACGGTGCATGCGCGCAGGATATAGGCGATCGGCCCCAGCGGCTTGGCGGCCTCCGTCCACACGGCGCCATGATAGCTTCGATCGGGCGTAGCCTTCGTGGAACAGGTAGCACGGCATCCGGGTAACTGGACCGCGCCCGACTCGGCCGCTCCCCGCGAGCCTTATTTTTTTGGAGGCGGCCCGCCCCGACCGCCCGGGCGCGGCCCCCTGCTCGAACGCGGGTCCCGCGAATCGGGCCGGTCGCGCCGTCCGCCGGGTGGGCCCGAATGGGGGCGCCGGTCCGGGCGCGGCCCGCCGGGAGGCGTCGGCGCGGGCCGCTGCGGCTCGACCGACCGCGAGGGCGCTACCGAATAGCCCTCCTTGAGCAGCTTGGTGAAAGCCGCGCGGACGTTGGCCTGGATCGCCGCCTGGACATCGGGATGAAGGTCCGCCCGGGTGACATTGGCGTGGATGGCGTTGAGATCGCGCAGCAAGGTGTTAGGCATGCCCTTCGACGCCGCCTTGAGCGCCGCGATCGCATCGATCACCGAGGCGAAGATGATCTCGTCCATGACGTCTGTTGCTGACTTGACCATATCACCCTGGCGCGGCCGTGTTCTTCGATCCTGGCGTCATGAATGACACGGGCTGAGGCCGCAAGCGATCAGTCTGCCCAAGCTCAAAAATAGCGGCCGTCAGGATCCCGGGCCTCGACCCGGGGCGTCCTGCGCCGGAGATCCCGGACACAGCGTTCGGCGGTCCTGCCGTCCCAATATTCGGGGCGTTTGCGGTTCTGTTTCGGCTGCGCGAGCGCCGCGAGCAGCCGCTCGAGCAGGTTGCCGGCGTTGACCAGCTGGGCAGTGCCCTCGCTGATCGTGATCGGCCGCTCGGTATTGTCGCGCAAGGTCAGGCAGGGGATGCCGAGATAGGTGGTCTCCTCCTGGATGCCCCCCGAGTCGGTGATCACCGCCGCCGCGCCCGCGACGAGGCTCATGAAGCGGACATAGGCGGCCGGCCCGACCGTTTTGACCCCCGCCGCTTCGAGCCGAGCGATGCCGGCATCGCCGAGCCGCTGCTTCGTGCGCGGATGAACCGGAAAGATCAGCGGCAGATGCCCCTGCACCGCGATCAGCGCCTCGACGAGCCGATCGAGCCGATCGGACACGTCGACATTGGATGGGCGATGCAGCGTGACCACGCCATAGCCGCCCGCCGCATAGCCGAGCTCGCCCGGATAATCTGCGGCCATGATCGCGGGCCGGACCAGCTCATAGCTGTCCATCATGATGTTGCCGACGCGGGTGATCCTCTCGGCGGCTATCCCTTCGGCGATCAGATTGGCGTCCGCGTCGGGCGATGGCGTCCACAGCACATCGGCGAGGACATCGGTCACCAGCCGGTTGAGCTCCTCGGGCATGTCGCGGTCGCGGCTGCGCAAGCCGGCTTCGAGATGGACGATCGGGATCCGCAGCTTGCCCGCCGCCATTGACGCAGCTGCGGTCGAGTTGACGTCACCCACGACGATCAGCCAATCCGGTCGCTCGGCCATTGCCAGCGCCTCATAGGCGATCATCACCCGGCCGGTCTGCTCGGCGTGGGTCCCCGATCCGATGCCGAGATGATGATCGGGTGCGGGCAGCCCCAGATCGGTTAAGATGTCGTCGGACATCGCCGCGTCATAATGCTGGCCCGTATGGACGATGACCGGCTTGAAATCGCCAGTTGCCTCCAGCGCATGCCAGAGCGGCGCGACCTTCATGAAATTGGGCCGGGCCGCGGCGACCAGATGGACTATGGCAGGTCTATCCATGGCCTCGCTCAATGGTGATGGTCGGCGTGCGTACGCGCGCAGTCTTCGGGTGCGTCGGCGCATCTGCCATGTTCGATCTGGAAGGTCGAATGGCCGATGCGGAATTCCTCGCGCATCAATCTCGCCGTCCGGGCCAGGAACTCGTCCCGGCCGGCGGGCTCGGGCATGACCAGGTGCGCGGTCAGCGCCACTTCGGTGGTGCTGGTCGGCCAGATATGGAGATGGTGGACCGCCACGACCCCCGGAAGCTTCGCAAGCCGCGCGGTCACCCTCTCCACATCGATGCCGCCGGGCACGCCGTGGAGCGACATGCTGAGCGCGTCGCGGAACAGCCCCCAGGTCCCCGCCACGATCACGGCGACGATGGCGAGGCTGATCGCCGGATCGATCCAGATCAGCCCGGTCAGCGCGACGAGCAGGCCCGCCAGGACCACGCCGGCCGAAACCGCCGCATCCGCTGCCATGTGCAGAAAGGCGCCGCGTATGTTGAGGTCATGATGACGCCCGCGCAGGAAGAGAAGCGCGGTACCGAGATTGATGAGGATACCCACCGCCGCCACGGCCATCATCACCCCGCTTTCGACGGGAGCGGGCCGAACGAAACGCTGGATCGCGCCGAGCGTGATCGCACCGCACGCGATCAGAAGAAAGACGGCGTTGAACAGGGCCGCCAGGATCGACGATCCCCTGAGGCCATAGGTATAGCGCGCACTCGCCGGCCGCTTCGACAGCGCGAACGCCCCCCAGGCCATCAGCAGGCCGAGCACGTCGGACAGATTGTGCCCCGCA
The DNA here is from genome assembly GCA_946482655.1 of uncultured Sphingomonas sp. The sequence goes on from CAMLSA010000029.1 coordinate 5,226, forward strand.
TCCGCGATCAGCGCGATCGAGCCGGAGATCCAACCCGCGCCGGCCTCGGCGACGACAAAGCCCATGTTGAGGGTGATGCCGATCGCGAAAGCCCGTCCATATTCAGGCGGCGGGTGTGAATGGCCATGGTTGGGAGCGTCACCCCAATTGTCGTGGTTATGGCCGGCCATGGCCGCCTTCCTGCAATGGCTTTGCGAGCCTGGCGAAACCTGGATCGTCGGGGACAGACAGCAGCGTCATGCCCTAGCCAAGCCATAGCGTTCGCGCAAAGGCAAGCTCGGCGACCGATTCGGCGGTCGGCGGCTCCGTAATTGCCCTGATCCTTGGTGCATTCCGTCCGGAATTTGCCCCATTTTCGGGCCGTTCGGCCCTGTGGAACGATCGGTGGAAGATCGAAACTTTACATCAAGGATTGCAGACCATATATCCGCGCCTCCGCTGCCCCATGGGACTTCCACCGCAAGGCAGCTTACTTGCCAACGATAACCCCGGAGGTCCCTTGAGTTGCACAACCATCATAGCGCGCTGGGGCTAGCTGCGTCCCTGAGGCCGGTTCAGCCGGTCACGCTCCTTCGTCCCCACGCCGCTGCGCGGGCTGCCCGGTTCTTCGTAGAGAAGTTCCAGGGGCGCTCGATGTATGCCGTGAAGGCGAATCCGTCGCCCGAGCTGATCCAGATCCTGTGGGATAATGGCATCACCCATTATGACGTTGCCTCTATCGCCGAGGTGCGTCTGGTCGCGGGCATTCTGCCCGAGGCAACGCTCTGCTTCATGCACCCGGTGAAGGCCGAGGAGGCGATCGCCGAGGCCTATTTCGAGCATGGCGTCCGCACATTCTCGCTCGATTCGATAGAGGAGCTCGACAAGATCTGCCGCGCGACCAAGGACGCGACCGATCTGACGCTGTGCGTGCGGCTGCGCGTGTCCTCCGAGCTGTCGAAGCTCAGCCTCGCGTCGAAGTTCGGAGTCGAGCTGTCGGACGCCAAGGAGCTGCTGTTCCGCACCCGCCAGATCGCCGACGCGCTCGGCATCTGCTTCCATGTCGGCAGCCAGGCGATGAGCCCGTCGGCCTATGTCCAGGCGATGGAGAAGGTCCGCGCCGCGATCGTATCGGCGTCGGTCACCGTCGACGTGATCGACGTCGGGGGCGGTTTTCCGTCGATCTATCCGGACATGGAACCGCCGGCGCTGGAAGCTTATTTCGGGGCGATCCACGACGCGTTCGAAAGCCTGCCGGTCAGCTATTCGTCCGAGCTGTGGTGCGAACCCGGTCGCGCGCTCTGTGCCGAATATGCCAGCCTGCTCGTTCGCGTCGAACGTCGCCGCGGCAACGAGCTCTACATCAACGACGGCGCCTATGGTGCGTTGTTTGATGCGGCGCACGTCGGCTGGCGCTTTCCGGTCAAGCTGCTGCGCGATGCTCCCTCGCACGCCCGCGATCTGGCGTTCAGCTTCTACGGCCCGACCTGCGACGATATGGACCGCATGGCCGGACCGTTCATGCTGCCCGCCGATGTCGCCCCCGGCGACTATATCGAGATCGGCATGCTCGGCGCCTATGGCTGTGCGATGCGCACCGGGTTCAACGGCTTCACCGCCGGAGACCGGGTTGTCGCGGAGGATGAGCCGATGGCGAGCCTCTATGTCGCCGATGATGATGCGCGCGAAGCGGTTTCGTCGAACGTCATCAAGCTGTAAGGGCCAACCAGCAGACATTTCCGTCGTTCCGGCGAAAGCTGCGATCTCTCTTCCTTGGGAACGAAGAAGGGAGATCCCAGCTTTGCCGGTACTACGCCGTTGCATTTCCCGGAGACCATCATGACCGAAGCCGCCATCAACGACACGCGCAAGGCCGAGCTGCTTTCGACCGTCGTCGAGCATATCGACATCACCAGCTTCGACGCGCGCCCGATCATCGACGCGATGGGCAAGATGAGCTTCACGAGCCGCGATCTCTCCCGCGCGACAGGCATCTACAACCAGATGCTGCAGGATCCCGATTGCACCATCTTCCTCGTGATCGCCGGCTCGACCTCGGCCGGTGGCTGCATGGACGCCTATGCAGAGATGGTCCGCTCCGGGATGGTGGACGCGGTGGTCGCGACCGGCGCCACGATCGTCGACATGGATTTCTTCGAAGGGCTCGGCCACAAACACTATCAGGCTCTCGAGGTGCCCGATGACGACACGCTGCGCTCGCTGCTGATCGACCGCATCTACGACACCTATATCGATGAGGAGCAGCTTCAGGATTGCGATCACACGATCTACCGGATCGCCAATTCGCTCCCCCCCCGGCCTTATTCGAGCCGAGCCTTTATACGCGAGATGGGCAAATATCTCGTCGAGCACGGCAAGAAGGAGAACAGCCTCGTCAAGCTCGCCTATGAGCACGACGTTCCGATCTTCTGCCCGGCGTTCGTCGACAGTTCGGCGGGTTTCGGGCTGGTCAAGCATCAGGTCGACTGCATGAAGGCCGGGCGTCCCTATATGGTGCTCGACGCGATCGCCGACTTCCGCGAGCTGACCGACATCAAGATCAAGGCGGGAACGAGCGGCCTGCTGATGGTCGGCGGCGGCGTGCCCAAGAACTTCATCCAGGACACCGTCGTCTGCGCCGAGATCCTCGGCCATGACGAGGTCGAAGTGCACAAATATGCGGTGCAGATCACCGTCGCGGACGTTCGCGACGGTGCCTGCTCCTCCTCGACGCTGCAGGAGGCCGCGAGCTGGGGCAAGGTCAACACGGGCATCGAGCAGATGGTATTCGCCGAGGCCGGCTCGGTGATCCCGCTGCTGGCTTCGGACGCCTATCATCGCGGGCACTGGAAAAGCCGCGCCAAACGCGCCTGGGGCAAGATCTTCGATTGATTGTCTCCGAAAAATACTGAAAGCGCGGCCGATGAGGGGCTGCGCGGGGCAATGAGCGACCTGATCTCCTTCGAACGGGCGGTCTATGGCCGCGCGACCGATCGCGTGGCACGGTTGCCTGTGGTCCTTCGGGCCGTCGCCACCGGGAGCCTGGTCGACGACGTGGCCCGCCCCCATGCACCCATCGATCCGGCGGCGATCGTCTGCCGGCTGGCCGCGGCGATCACCGCTTTGTTCGCCGATCCCGCGATGGAGCTCGACGCCGACACGGCTGATCGGCTGGCGCCGCTGCTCAACACGATGCGGCAGATCTTCGAGCTTGCGGGCGGCGAGGGTCTCGATCTGGTCCTGCGGTTGCTCGGGGACGCGCCGGCGGGCTCCCCTCCCGGACAGCTTGCGAAGCGGCTCGTGCTGCTCTCGCTCGACTCGCGCTTCGAATGGCCGGTGGAAACTCTCTCGGTCGCTCCCCCTCGCCTCGCGCAGCAGCTTCTCGCCAGCCTCGTCGCGACCAAACCGGTGACGACCCGGCGCGGGCAGGAACGCCTGGACCGGCTGCTCGACCATGCGTCTGCGATCGCTGCCGCCGAGTTTCCGCGCAGCCTCGATCATCTGGTGATGGTCAGCTCCGCCTGGATGCTTTGCAGCTATGCCGGCACGCCGGAGAAGCATATGATCAAGCGGCAGTTGAACCACCGGCTGAGGGACATGGCGTCCAGCTTGGGGCTGGCGGACGCCGCGCTGCCGGCCGAGCGCCGGCTGAAGCCACGCCCGGTGCTGCTGTTCGCGGCCGAGGTCATGCACAGCGATCATGTGCAATATCGCTATTTCGGCCAATATCTTCGCCAGCTGCGCAACCGTTTCGAGCTGGTTCTGCTCAGTGAACACAAGGAGGCGGACGAGGCCGCGACCGCGCTGTTCCACCGGGTCCTTACTTTCGAGCGGAGTTCCAATGGTGCGTATCTGGGCGAGATTGCCCGGATGATCGCCGCAGCCGCCCCCGACATCATCTTCTATCCCAGCGTGGGGATGCGCCATTGGGGTCCGCTATTCGCCAGTCTGCGGCTGGCGCCGATCCAGATGACCGCCCTCGGCCATTCCGCGTCCACCTTTTGCGACACGATCGACTATTATCTGCTCGAGCAGGGCTATGTGTCGGATCCGGCTTTATTCGGGGAAACCGTCATCACTGTTCCCGACGACAGTCTGATCTTTGAACGCGCGCCCCGCTATGCTCCGCTGGCGCCCGATATCCGCGCCTCGCCGGAGCGGCTTCGTATCGTCATTCCCAGCAATATATTGAAGCTGAATCCGGCTTTTCTCGCGGTGGTGGGCCGTATTCGCGAGGCCGCGGATCGGCCGCTGGACGTGCACTTTCTGCCCAATGCGGCCGGGCTCGAATACGAAACGGTCCGCAGGATTATCGGCCGGGTCCTGCCGGGAGCGACCGTTCATCCGCAACTGAGCCACTCGCGCTATCTCGCGGTGCTGTCGGATTGCGATCTCAATCTCAGCCCGTTTCCTTTCGGCAGCCTTCACAGCCTGATCGATGCCCTTCGCCAGGGCCTGCCGGCAGTGGCGATGGATTGCCCCGAGCCGCACGGCCGCACCGACGCGATGCTGCTGCGCCGGCTCGGCATGCCTGAATGGCTGATCGCGCGGGACGAAGCGGAGTATGTCGCCGCCACGCTGCGCATCATCGGCGATGACGCCCTGCGTGTCGACCTTGGACGGCAGGCGCTGGCGCTCGATGTCGACCGGATCATGTTCGGCGACGCGAGCACCCCGCTGCGCAGCGAGATCGGCGATGCCGTCTGGTGGCTGTACCGGAACCATGAACGGGCGCGGGCGGATGGCCGCAAGCTGTGGAGCATCGCGGACCGCCGGGAGTTAAATGAGAAGACCGGCGTCTAACGTTCAAGGCGACGGGGGTTTGCCGATCGGTCCGCGATGATCGCGGCTTTCATGCGCCAGCCGCCGCATCAGATCATAAAGCTGGGTGGTCCAGCCGGCCCTGGTGAGGGCATCCTGCTTCTCCAGCACCGCTCCGATCTTCTGATCCATATAGGTGGCGTCCCCCCAATAGGCGAAACACCAGTCGGGGAACCGGTAGCCGTCGATCGGCTTGCGCTCGATGACGATGACTTGCCCATGAAGCGGACCGCAACCGATGCCGGCGATCAGTCGATCGATCGCCGCCTCCGGCCCTTCGAGAACCTGAGCGACATGCTGGCGGGTCAGGAGCATCGCGCCCCGAACGCCGAGCCGCGCATTGCTTTCGGTCAGACCCGCGATGATCTCGTCGATTTCAGCGTTGGGTGGCAGGCGATCGGATATGCGCCTGCTGACATAGATGAGGGAAATGAACATGACCCGTTTATGTCATGAGATGCTTGAACTCGCAGTTAGCAATGATACGAATTTTTGCGGCAAAGTTCGGCATCGTTTCGACGTTGGTATGAAGAAAGCGTGTCGGCCGGCCACAGTTCGAAGGTCGATTGAGGCCGATCTCGCTTCGGCCGGCAAAGGAGGACGATATGCACACGCCGATATTGAGCGCGGTGATCGCGCTGGTGCTCTGGACTTTCGTGATGTGGTTCTGGCTCTACGCCACCCGGCTTCCCGCAATCGTCAAGGGGAAGATCGTCTACGATCCACGGCGACCCGTCGGCGAGTTCATGGACAAAATCCCACCAAGCGTCCGCTGGAAGGCCGACAATTACAACCATCTCCACGAGCAGCCGACGATCTTCTACGCCGTGGCGATCACGCTGGCGCTGCTCGGCGCGGGCGGCGGAATCAACGCGACGCTCGCATGGATTTATGTCGCGCTGCGAGTGGTCCACAGCCTTGTCCAGGCGACGATCAACAAGGTCGAGCTGCGCTTCCTGATCTTCGTGGGGGCGTCGATCGTGCTGCTGGTGCTGGCGATCAACGCGGCGCTGATCCTGTTCGGCGGGCCGAAGGTCTAGAATCGATAACCCACCGACAACTGGACATGCGGGTGAACGCCGTCACGCGGGCTGCTCTGCGACTGTTCGAGCGGGGTGACCAGCTGGACGCCGCCCGCATGGGAGAAGGAGCGGCCGAGGAATCCGACATCGGCGCCGATTGCAAGACCCGGCGCCACTGCACCCGCAACGCCGACCGCCACCAGCAGGGCATAGCGCGCCGTGCCGTGGCCGGCGGCATCGCCGCTCATCCGCAACAGACGGCGGTTCTTCTCCTGCCGGAAGCCGATCGACACGCGCAGGCCATCGCCGAAGGGATGAAAATCGCCAGTCAGCGCCTCGACCTTGCGCAGGGGCGCGACCGGCACGGCCGCGATCGGCTCCTCGTGGAAAACGCCGGGATGGGCGAACGAAATGCTGCGCCGGATCGTCACCCAGCGATCGGGATGATAGGAAACCTCCGGGCCGGTACCGAGCCCCGCAAGGCTGAGCGGCAGGCGGGCGGGCCGCGACACCTGCGCTTGCGCCCCGCCCGCCGCCGCGAGACACGCTACGCCCATGATCACTCGGCCAACCGCCATGAAGCACCGCCGCTAAGAGGATCGCGCGATCATGCGGCAGGAGCCGATAAGATATGGTTAATCGATCGTTACGCGTGCATTGCCTTCCACCCCGGGGACCGGCGCGGCGGTAAGATCAGCGGGTAAAGGCCGCCACCAGCTCGACATGGGTCGACCAGCGAAACTGCCCGACCGGCGTGATCCGCTCGATCCGCCAGCCGCCCTCGATCAGCATGCGCGCATCGCGCCCGAAGGTCGACGGATTGCACGAGACATAGGCGATGCGCTGCAGCTTCGAGGCCGCCAATGCGGCGACCTGCTCGCGCGCACCGGCACGCGGCGGATCGAGCACGACCGCGCCGAAGCGACCAAGCTCGCCGGGATCGAGAGGCCGGCGAAAAAGGTCGCGATGGTCGACGACGATGGGCCGCTGGATGCGACCGGCGGCCGCCTTGAGCGCGAGCACGGCGTCGCGCGCGCCTTCGGCCGCATAGACCCGCCGCCCCCGCGAAAGGGGCAGAGTGAAGGTGCCGAGCCCCGCAAAAAGATCGGCGACGATCTCGGCATCTGCTACGATCGCCTCGACCGCGGAAACCAGCGCCGCCTCGCCGTCGGCAGTCGCCTGGAGGAAGCCACCCGCAGGAAAGCCGACATGCACGTTGCCGAGAGTCACCGTCGCGGGCTCGGGCTCCCACCGCGGCTGGGCGCCATAGCCGTCGTCGACCGAAAGCCGCGCCAGCGCATGCCGCGCCGCAAAATCGTTGAGTGCTTCGATGGCGGCGAGACCCTCGACCTCGACCTTCTCGATGAGCAGATCGATCCCCTGGTCGATCAGCGTCATCTGCACGCCGGCCGCGCGCCGATCGCGCAGCATCGGGTGAAGCAATTTCCGCAAGGGATCGACCAGCGCGAACAGCGCCGGGTGCAGGATCGCGCACATCTTCATGTCGACGATGTGATGGCTCTGCGCCTCGTTGAAGCCGATCAGCATCCGCTTGCCCTGGCGCTCCGCACGCAGCGAGGCGCGGCGGCGCGTTTCGGGGGCGGAGAGGATCGCCGGCGCCAGCTCGGGCGGATCGATCTTCTGCTGCGCCAGCGCGCTGAGGATGCGCTGACCCAGGAATTCGGCATAGCTCGCATCGTCGACATGCTGAAGCTGGCAGCCGCCGCACTTGGGGAAATGACGGCACGGTGGATCGACGTGGTGCGGCCCAGGGATCAGCGACCCGTCGACGGCGAGCAGATCGCCCGGGGCGGAGAGCGGCGAATGGCGGCCGTCGCCGGTGATGCCCTCGCCACGCGCGGCGATGCGGACGATGGGAACGAGGCCGCTCACACGCAGGCAGCGAGCGCGGCCGGCAGATTCGCGACCAGATCGTCAGCGATCAGCCCCGGCCCCGCCAATTCGGCGGCGCGTCCGTGCAACCAGACGCCGGCGCACGCCGCCTCGAAGGCCTGGAGCCCGCGTGCGCGATTGGCGGCGATCAGCCCGGCGAGAACATCGCCGGTGCCGGCGCTGGCGAGCCAGCCGGGCGCGGGTCGGGCGATGGCCGCGCGCCCATCGGGAGCCGCCACTACCGTGTCGGCGCCCTTGAGCACGACCACCGCCCGCGAAGCGACCGCGGCGGCGCGCGCGCGATCGATCTTGCTGCCGGGCAGATCGCCGAACAGGCGGACGAACTCGCCCTCATGCGGGGTCATGACCGGCATGCCGGCGATCCGCCGCAGCCCGCGCTCGGCGAGCAGCACCAGCGCGTCGGCGTCGAGGACGAGCGGCCGGCCGCTCTCCATCGCTCGGCGCAACTGATCGGCACCGGCCCGGTCGCGTCCGAGGCCCGGGCCGATCACCACCGCGCCGACGCGTTCGTCGTCAAGGAGCTCGCGCAGCAATCCGTCGCGGCGAACGATCGCGGCGGGCCCACCCTGCCCCTTGCCCGCCAGCGTCACATAGCCCGCGCCGCCGCGCTGCGCCGCCATGGCGGTCAGCAGCGCCGCGCCGGGCATGGCGCCTTCGACCACGACGACGTGGCCGCGGGTATATTTATGATCGCGTGGGCCTGGCACGGGAAGGTGCGGTCGGCCGATCTCGCTGAGCTGCGAACTGCCCGGGATGCCGATATCCGCGAGGACGAGCCGCCCCATCAGCCCCGCCGAGGGCTGCAGCAGATGCGCTGGCTTGAGCACCGCGAGCGCGACCGTCAAATCATAGGCGAGGGCGGGGCCGAGCAATGCGCCATCGTCCGTGCCCACGCCGCTCGGCACGTCGACGGCGATCCGCTGCACCGCCGAATCCGCCAGCCGCTCGAGCGGCCCGGCGATCGCCGGATCGAGCGCGCGGACGAGCCCGGTGCCGAACAGCGCGTCGATCATCAGCCGCGCAGGCTTCGCGCCGGTCAGCGCCTCGACCGGTCCATTCCACCGGGCGCGATTGGCCCGCGCCGCATCGGTGCGAGGCTCGCCGCTCGCCGCGACGCGCACCTTGACGCCACGCTCCTTGAGCAGTCGCGCGACCACATAGCCGTCGCCGCCATTGTTGCCAGGTCCGCAGAGCACCAGCGCCGGCACCGTCCCCGCGTAGCGCCACGCCGCCTCGGCGACCGCCGCGCCCGCCGCCTCCATCGCCTGTTCGACGGTGACACCGGTCGCGAATACCGCCTCCTCGGCGGCACGCGTCTCGGCGGCGGTGAGGATCGGGCGCCCGGTCATGGCTCGACGCGTGCGGGCAGGCGGTAGACGGTATCGCCCGCGGTGACGTCGATGCCGTCCTCGCCCGCCGGCTTGACCATGACGTTCTCCGCTCCGTCCGCCGCGATAACGCCGCGACCGTCCTTGACGACGAGCAGCCGGTGGAACCCGCCATCGGGGCTCCGCAGGGTGAGCACCAGACCGTCCGGAGTCTTCATCCGTTCGACCGTGCAGACCATCTTGAACCCGCTCTGCCCAGGCATCTGGCAGGCGATAGCCTCGCTGCCTTCGATATGGCCGTCGTCGCGCGCGGGCGAGCAGGCGGCGAGCAGCAACATCAATACGAATTCACCACAAGGGCTCTGGCGGCCCCGGCCTCCGCCGGGGGGACGCATGACGTGGCGATCAGATATCCGCGAAGACATGGGTTTCGGCCGCACCTCCGGGATGCGTCACCGCGCCCTTCCAGGCCGGACCGACATTCTGCGCGTAGCGCCACAGCGCCCCCGATTGGTAGTCGTTCCGGCGCGGCCGCCATTTAGCCCTGCGGGCCGCCAGCACGTCCTCCGCGACATCGAGATCGATCGTCCCCGCCTCGGCATCGATCGAAATCATGTCACCGTCCTCTATCAGGCCGATCGGCCCGCCGTCCGCCGCCTCGGGCCCGACATGGCCGATGCAGAAACCGCGCGTCGCGCCCGAGAAGCGCCCATCGGTGATCAGCGCGACCTTCTCGCCCATGCCCTGGCCGTAGAGCGCGGCGGTGGTCGCCAGCATCTCGCGCATGCCCGGGCCGCCCTTGGGGCCCTCGTAACGGATCACGATCACCGATCCTTCGGCGATACCGCGCGCCTCGACCGCGGCGAAGCAATCTTCCTCGCAGTCGAACACCCGCGCCGGGCCGCTGAACTGGAGCCGCTTCATCCCCGCGACCTTCACGATGGCGCCTTCGGGCGCCAAGGTGCCGCGCAGGCCGACGACGCCGCCGGTGGGCGTGATCGGCGTCCTGGCGTCGTAGATCACCTTCTGCTCGGGGTTCCAGGTCACCTCGTCGATATTCTCGGCCAGGGTCTTGCCCGTCACAGTCATGCAGCCGCCATGCAGCAGTCCCTCGGCGAGCAGGGTCTTCATCAGCATGTAGACGCCGCCGGCCTCATGCATGTCCTTTGCGACATAGCGGCCGCCGGGCTTGAGATCGGCGAGATATGGCGTCGTCTTGAAGATGTCGGCGACGTCGAACAGCGAGAAATCGATCCCCGCCTCGTGCGCCATTGCCGGCAGGTGGAGCCCGCCATTGGTCGAGCCGCCGGTCGCCGCGACGATCCGCGCGGCATTTTCGAACGCCTCGCGGGTGCAGATGTCGCGCGGACGGATATTCTTCGCGATCAATTCCATGATCTGGCGGCCCGCGGCGCGCGCGATCTCGTCGCGGCCGCGATAGGGCGCCGGCATCATGTTCGAATTGGGCAGCGACAGACCGATCGCCTCGCCGACGCACGCCATGGTGTTGGCGGTGAACTGGCCGCCGCAGGCGCCGTGGCCCGGGCAGGCCGCCTTTTCTATAGCGGTCACCTCGGACAGCGGGCAAGCCTTGGCCGAATAGCGACCGACCACCTCGAACACGTCCTGCACGGTGATGTCGCGGCCCTCATAGGTGCCGGGCAGGATCGACCCGCCATAGACGAAGATCGACGGCACGTTGAGCCGCAGCATCGCCATCATCATGCCGGGCAGCGACTTGTCGCAGCCGGCGAAGCCGACGATCGCGTCATAGCAATGGCCGCGCACCGAAAGCTCGATCGAATCCGCGATCACCTCGCGGCTGACGAGCGAGGACTTCATTCCCTGATGGCCCATCGCGATGCCGTCGGTCACCGTGATCGTGTTGAAGCGGCGCGGCGTGCCCCCCCCGGCGATCACGCCCTCGCGGCAGATATCGGCCTGCGCGTCGAGCGTGGTGTTGCAGGGCGCCGAGTCATTGCCGGCCGACGCCACCGCGACGAACGGCGCGGCGATTTCTTCCTCGGTCATTCCCATCGCATAATAATAGCTGCGCTGCGGCGCCCGCTCGGGACCGACCGAGACATGGCGGCTGGGGAGCTTCGACTTGTCGAACTTCTGCGTCATCGGGCCTTCCTCTGTTTGGCGAGCGCTCTAGGCCGCAGGGAACGAAGGGGCAAGGGGATCGAACGGCGATCATGGAACCGGGAGCGCGGGCCGGGCTCGCCCGGAGCCGGGCGAGATGGCGGGATGGTCAGCCGTCCCGGTCGTAGACGTCGGCCAGGAACCCGAAGCCCTTCGCCTTTGGCGTGGCGGTAAGATAGGTCAGGTAGACCGGTACCGCCATCGGCAGGGGAACCGCCTGCTCGGGCGTCTTGGACGCGGCCCGCAAGGGCTTTCCGAACAGCCAGCTGCCAAGCCTGGTCGCATCTTCGAGACGGACGCAGCCATTGCTCAGGTGGCGATCCGCACGGGCGAGCAACTTCTTGTCCGGCGTATCGTGCAGATAGATCCCCTGATCGTTGGGGAATATGAATTTGACGCGGCCCATCGCATTGTCGCCGCCCGGCAGCTGCCGCAACCGGACCTTCTCCCGTCCCGCCGCCACCGCCGCCCAGTCGATAGTGGCGGGATCGAGCGGCCGAGGGGAATCGCTCCAGTCTGAAAGCGCTTCCAAGCGCAGCGACTGGGCGGTCGCGCCATCCAGCATTTTGGGGGCGAACTTCTTGCGTGTCATATAATTCGGAACGTTCCAGTAAGGATTGAGGATCGCATATCGCAATTTGCCCGCGAGCATCGGCGTCGGTGTCTCCGGCGTGCCGGCGACGACGCGCATCATCCCCTGCTGCTTGCCGCCCTCATAATAGAACAGCCGGGCGGAGGCCGCGTCGACGACGACGTGGCGCGACCAGGCACTGGGCAGCAGGCGCGCGCGGTCGAGATTGAGACGTATCCGCTTCAGATCGTCCTTGGGCGCGCCCTGCCTTTCAGCCATGGCGAGCAGCTTGCGAAGGCGCGCATAATGCGGGCTCATCCAGCCCATATCTGCAACATAACGCGGCAGCGACGACCGCAGCGCGGCGGCGCGAAGGATAGTTTTGGCCGAGAGCGCCTTCGGCTTCAGGTCGCGATCGAGCCAGGTCATCTTCACCTTGCCGGGACGGCGCATGTCCGCCGCATAACGGGCGAAGGCGCGGGACAGGCCGATCTCGGCGGTGGCCACGCGCACCGGGTCCCCCGAGCGGGCCTCGCGGATCATGACGCGCAGATCGCCAAGGCGATAGGATTCGGGTTTCAGCCCGTCGAGTTCGGCGGTGGCGAGATAGCCGAGCAGGGCTTCGGCCTCCCGACCGATGCGGCCGGTCGACGCCCAGAGCGGCCAGAAACCGCGGGTGGCGTAGAATTTCGCAAGCTGCCCGTCCGCCTGATCGCGGATCGCCACCGCGACGGCCTTGGCGGCGGCGCGGGCACCGGTCTCATGCTGCGGCGCGGCGGCGGAAGCGGCCTGGCCGCCCGCCGCGGCGATTGCAACGAACAGAAGGAAACAGGGAATGCAAACACGCCACATTCCCCGCAGAAGCTCGGTCAGCCCCGTTCACCCGTGGGCGTCGGAGCCGGCGGCGGCGGCGGCGGCGGCGGCGGAAGATTGGCATGATAGATGCCGTCCGACGTGTAATAGCCGTCGACGATGCCGTCGCCATCGCGATCGGCGGCGACGCTGCCGGCGATCGCTCCGGGCGGCGGCGGCGGCGGCGGCGCGGCGGCGACCTCGGTCTCCCTCGTGCTTGTGCAAGCGCCGAGCGCGAGCGCTCCGGCCAATAGCAACGCAGTCAACCCGTTTCGCATGGCTTGCTCCCAATTCCGCGCCTTAATCGGGTGAGGACTGGCTTTCCTCACCGCGGGCGCAGATCAGCGGTAGCCCCCCGGAGTCTGGCTGCCAGATGAACGGTCCGTTGCGCGTTCGACGAACGGTGCAGGCGACGCGGTCGACAGGTCGGGACCGCCTTGGATGGATCGAGGCCCCGCTTGCGCGCGCAGAGACATTCCCCCACTCCGGTGTCCGTTCAACCAGCGGAAAGCCGAAGGCCGCTATGCCCCTCGGCCGGACAGTGAGAGCGGCGTCAGTGATGAGATTTCGCGGTCTGGAGATACTCGGGAAGGTGGTCGCCGTTCGAGCGGCGGCAGGCGCGGACCTGTGCCGCGATCGCGGCGTTTCCGGTCGATGATCCCATGGTTCCCACGCCGTGTCGACAAGCCGGAAGCCGAGGCCGGCGCGGAGACCGGCAGCCCTGATCGGCCGCTCCTGCCCTGGCTGCGGCGGCTACCCCGGCCTCCGCGCCTCGACTGGCGCCGCATACGCTGGCGCCAGGTGACGAAATGGACCGGGCTGGCCCTGTTCATGCTGCTGTTGCTGGCGATCGGCTGGGTGACGTGGGTCGCGCCGCCGTGGGGCCCCATGCAGCCACCCGAAAAGCCCACTTTCACCCTGCTCAGCGCCGACGGCACGCCGATCGCCCGGCGCGGCGGACGCGATGCGCCGGTCGATGCCGCGATGCTGCCGTCGCGGGTGCGCGGTGCCTTCATCGCCGTCGAGGACCGGCGTTTCCGTACCCACAACGGCGTCGATCCGCGCGGTCTGCTCCGGGCCTTCTGGCACAATGCCCGTGCCGGCGGCGTGGTCCAGGGGGGATCGACGATCACCCAGCAACTCGCCAAGACCGCTTTCCTGACAGCGGACCGCAAGATCGGCCGCAAGGTGCAGGAGCTGGTCCTCGCCATCTGGCTCGACGCCTGGCTGAGCAAGGACGAGATATTGTCGCGCTATCTGTCGTCGATTTATTTCGGTGACGGTGCCTGGGGCCTGCGCGCCGCCGCGCACCATTATTTCCAGAAGGCGCCCGAAGATCTGAGCGTCGCCGAAGCGGCGATGCTGGCGGGGGTCGTCAAGGCGCCCAGCCGGCTAGCACCCACCCGCGATCTCGCCGCGGCGCAGGCGCGCTCGCGCCTCGTGCTGCGGGCGATGGCCGAGGAAGGGATGATCGCGCCCGCCGCACTCGCCGGAATGCGCCCGGCGGTCCCCAACCCCGCGCCGAATGAGCTGCCCGCCGGCACCTATTTCGCCGATTGGGTCGCGCCACAGGTCGAACGGATCGCCGGCGACGCCACCGGCCAGATCACCGTCCGCACGACGCTCGACACGCGCCTCCAGAAGGCTGCGATCCGCGCCCTGACTTCGATCCTCTCGCGGCAGGGCGGTGCGCTCCACGCGACCCAGGCGGCGCTGGTGGCAATGCGGCCCGATGGGAAGGTCGTCGCGATGATCGGGGGCCGCAGCTATAAGGCGAGCCCGTTCAACCGGGCAACCCAGGCCAGCCGGCAGCCCGGCTCCGCCTTCAAGCTCGCCGTCTATCTGGCCGCGCTCCAGAACGGCTACACCCCCGACACGCTGGTCGAGAATAGGCCGCTCACGATTGATAACTGGGCGCCCCGCAACTATGGCGACCGCTATGGCGCGCCGCTTCCATTGCGTGACGCCTTCGCCCAGTCGAGCAATGTTGCCGCCGTCCGCATTGCGGAGCAGGTCGGGCGCGACAAGGTCACCGAGGCGGCGAAGCGGCTCGGGGTCACCTCGCCGATCGTCGCGGGGCCGTCGATGGCGCTGGGCAGTTCGGGGATGACGCTGATCGAGCTGACCGCGACCTACGCGGCGATCGCGAGCGGCCATTATCCGGTAAAGCCGCGCGGCCTCCCCGATTTCGGCGATCCGATTGCCGCCGGAATCTACGGCAATAATCTGGACGGTGCCACGCGCGAGGCGATGCTCGATCTGCTGTGGACCGCGACCAACCAGGGCACCGGCCGCGCCGCCGCGCTGCCCATCCCGACCTTCGGCAAGACCGGCACCACCCAGAACCACCGGGACGCGCTGTTCATCGGCTTCGCGGGCGGGTTGGTGACGGGGGTATGGGTCGGCAATGACGATAACAGCCCGATGCGCGGGGTGACCGGCGGAACCCTACCTGCGCAAATCTGGCGCGCCTTCATGGACAAGGCGGATTTACGCGCGGCTGACCTGCGGCTGCCGATGTCGCTGCAGATGGCGATCGCCGACCGGATCGCCGCCATGCACGCGGCCGCCGAGGCGCGCCGGCTGGAAGCGCTCGAAGCGGCCGGGGAGGAAGAATCGCCATTGGCGCGCTTCTTCAGGCCGTTCATCCCGAAATTCCTCCGCGGTGACCGCGAAAAACCGCCCGAGGAGGAGCTCTATCCCGAAGAGCGCTACGACGGCCGCTACCGGGATGATCGCGTTTATGGCAACGATCGTTATTATGACGAGCGCTGACAGCGCGAGCGCGAAGCGCAAGAAGATCGCTGGTAGCGAGACCTTCCGTCGCTCGCCCCGCCCTTCTATCGCGTACCCCACGACGTAGAAGGCGCTCCAGTCCCGGTTCAGCCGACGGGCGCCGTGTAGCGGCGCTGTACAGCCGCGCGAACCAGCTCCAGGCTCTCGGGGGCATCGACCGCCTGGTCCCGCTCGATCGCCGCGACTTCGCTCGCAAGCTCGCGGTCCCCGATCGCGTCGTGCAGCCAGGTGGAAAAATCGCCCTCGCGCAGATGATAAAGCCACGTCTCCTCGTCGACGCCCGCGGCGAGTTCGAGAAACATCACCAGATTGTGCGCGCGAAGATTCAGCTTCTTCTCGGGACCGCGGAAGAAGAAGCTGCGTTCCTCGCTAAGATTGCCCTCGGCATATTTGCGGACATGACGACGATGCTCGGTCCGCGGTTTGGGTAGGGTAACCAGCGCGGGCGGCACTTCCTCGACATCCCAGACCCATGCCTCGTCCTCGCCGGGAATCGCCGGCAGTTCGGGCAAGGCACAGCCCCTCAGTGCGCAGAGCTGTTCGACCGCCGACGCCGCCTCCGGTCCGGTCGCGATGAGAAAATTGATCCCCTTCAGGACCGACGGCGCGATCGACCTGGGCTCGACCGTGACGAAAATCGCGCCACGCAGGTCGTTGGCCGCGGACGCCGCCGGAAGCGATGCCTCGACCGGGAGAAAATGATGCGCCTCATCCACCAAAATCCAATGCGGCCGGCCAAGCTTTGCTCTCGGCTCGGCGAAGGAGGCGAGCAGGCCGGAAAGATAGACGGGTCGCTCGTGCTGCTCGACCCCGAGCAGGCCGAGCAACACGCTCACCCTGGGGTTTTCCAGCAAGGCGCGGGCTTCCTCCACCGATGGCGGGCGTTCGGCGGTGCCGAGATGGGTGGGGCCCTCAAGGCCGTCATAGTCGCCTTCGGGATCGAGCGCGATGAGCTGTGCGCCGCTGTCCAATATGGCTTCCATCAGCGCCATCGCGAGCGTCGACTTTCCGCGCCCCGACGCGCCGGCGATCAGGACGCTGTGAAAGGCCGGGAAGAGCCGCGCTCCAGGTCCTCCATCGAGCAGCACGCCATGGCGGCGCATCCTTGTCCCGAATGTCTCCGGCGCCGTCATCCAGGCGTGGATCAGTTCCAGCACCCCAGCGCCATGATCGGCCCCGGTCACGAGGTCGACCTCGTCCTTGACCGAGTCCAGCGCGTTGGCGACGGCCACCGAATAGCCGCAAGTCGTCAGGAAAGCATGATCATTCTCAGCATCGCCGACCGCGATCACATTGAGCGGCGACAGGCCGAGCGCCTCGAGCGCATGGGCGAGACCGCTCGCCTTGTTGATCCCCGGCGGCAGGCACATCACCGCACCCTTGTTGAAGATGATCTGCCATTCGAGCCCGAGCTCGCGGACGATTTCCAGCACCGTCGTCTCGTGCGGCGACCAGGTCGCGACGACGCTGTGGCCGACCGAGAGGGGAGAGATGTGGCGTACCCTGAGGGCATCGATCAACGCCTGCGGCGGCTCGGGGCCGAGCGGACGGAGCTCGCCCTGGCCAGGCAGATAGAGGAGCGCGCCATTTTCGGCGACCACCGCGTCGAACAGGCCGATCTCGGGAAACAGGCCCTGGAGCTCGGGCAGTTCGCGCCCGGTCACCAGGATGAGGATCTTTCCGCGCTCCTTCAGCCAGCGCAACGCCTCGACCGTCTCATCGGGCACAATCCCGTGATGCGCGATCGTGCCGTCATAATCGGTGGCGAGAGCGGCATAGAGCATCTCGGGATGAAAGCGTGACGAAGAGTCCGGTTCCTTGCCTTCGACGATTTGCAGCGATCGGTCGCGATGCCGCAACAGCGGGTCTCATCGCGTTAATCCGGGGCTGGCTCGGACTGGTCCTTCTCCTGCGATCCGCCGTGACCCGCGCCCTCGAGAAGCGAGATCGCGTCCAGTAGGAGCAGGTCTTCGTCACCGCCGCCTTCCGCGTCGAACTGCGCGCCCGGATCGGCCAGGAACGGCAGGGCGAGCCTCTTAGCGACGTTGCGCATGATGTTGTTGGCGGTCTTCTCGTTGCGCAGCCACCAGGGGTTGGTCTGACCCCATGGGATGTGCCGGGTGTGTGCCAGGTGCTGCTTCCAGCAATCCTCATTGGTCGCGATGCCGAGGGCGGTGGTGTGTGCAGTTTCGTGGAGGGCGAGGTAGACCAGGCCGTTCGCGCCATGCGCGTCGAAGGCGAGCAGGCCCTCGGGCAGGATGCGCGCATCGGCGCCCGCCCAGCGTTTGGCCGAGCCCCTGCCCTCGAAGCGATTGACTGTCGCGCCGAGCCCGTCATTGCCGGTCTCGAACGACAGGATCGACCAGCTCACCTTCGCATAGCGATCGGCGAATTCGGCTGCACTCACTTCGCCGACCAGCTCGCCATCGGCGAGGCGGATCGGAAAGCGATCGCCGCTGCCCGCAAGCTTCGCGGCGATCCGCTCGCCAACATCGCGATGGTGCCCGGCGAAGCGGCCCCAAGCTCCCACGAGGGCCTGATTCGTTCGTAGATCGTCTGGGAGATCCTCGACAATGGGCACCGGCGTTCTCCGTGCTGTCAGTAGCCTGGGTTGGTCATTCCGAGACGATCCAGGAAAGCGCTGCCGAAGACATATTCGCCCTGCCGGTCCAGCAGCTCGGTCCGCGCCTTCATCCAGGTCTCGAGATCGGGGCCATAAGCATCGCGGACGCTCGCCGCGGTCATCTGGTTGACCTTGCCCCAATGCTCCGCATGCGGAATGCCGGCGGCTCTCAGATCGTCGAGCGCGGTCGCCATCATCCGCCGCGTCGCCTTTGTGTCGATCCCGTCGATGTCGATGATCGCGGTCCTAGGAAAGCGGATGAACGCGAGCAGCCCCGGTGACTGGAGGGCATATCGGCAGGCGAAGGCCACCGGGGCCTTGCCGATCTTTTTCAACGCTTTCCCAAGGATATCCAAAACGTCGAGTACCCGGTCGACCGGAACAGCCGCGGACGAGCCGACCGTTCCCGCGCGCGGCGTCGTGTAGTTGAAAATCTGTCCCCAGCTTCCCCGTCGGCCCGTGATAGGCGACAACTGGTCGGCCAGCACCGCCTTGGTGATGGGTGGCGTCAAACCGGGAAAAGCCTCCAGCAGGTTGGCCACCACGACGGCGAGATTGTAGCCCGGACCGCGCTTGTCCTGCATGTCGTAACTGAGGACATGGGCGGGATCCCAGGGAAGCTTGTGGCCGACGGTCACATAGGCGACGCCCTTGTCGATATGGTCGTTGACGACCGACTGGAAGAAATAGGGCCGGCCGGCCTGACCGGGAAGATCGACGCCGTCGAAGCTGCCGCCGGTCATCACGCTTTTCACGTCGTTGGCGAGCGGCACCCGCTTGCGGTTCATCTCCATAAGGAAGATCGGCACCGTCTTCATGAGAAGCGAGTGGATCACGCCGAACGCGCCGAGCCCCACGAGCAGGGCCTGAAAAAGCCGATCGTCACGCACCAGCGTGCAGTCCATCGACTTGGCGAGCCGGCCGTCGGTGACCGGCGCGCTGGCGGGCTCGACCCAGAGGTTGCGGTCGGGCCCGGGGATGAGCTGGATTGCCGCGACCTGCGCCTGGATCGAGGGCTGATCGATGGCGGATCCATGAGTGCCGGTGCTCATCGCGCCGACCAATGTCTGCCCATTGCTGGCCCCTGTCGTCACGAGCGAGCGGCCACGTCGCTCAAGATACATGTTCAGCTCCGCGACCGAGATGCCGGTCTGGCAGAGGACCAGCCCATCCGGATCACCGCCATAAGCGGGATCGACATGCGTCGAGGGCAGCGGGAACAGCCAGTTTGCATAGCCTGTCGCCAGCGGCCAGCCCCCCGGAACGGCCGGTGCTTCGGAGAAGGACCAAGCGGCGCCGTGCGGCCGCAGCCTTCGCCGTTCGGCGAATGCCCGTCCGATGAGCGCCTGGACGGCTCGCGTGCTCTCCACCATCCGGGCCAGCGAGGGCGAGCCCGAACTGTTGTGCAGCTCGAACCGGCCCGCGATCGGCATGTCGCGGATGGTCAGGTGCCAGTTGGTCCATGCATCGTCCGGGTAGAAGACCGTCTTTGCCATATATACCCCCTCAGGGCTGGATCTCACCCTCTCCGGTCGGCCGCTTGGAGCATCGATATTCGATGGTGGACGGCTGCCAGAAGCCGAGCGTCAGCGCGGTAGCGAGCCCCTGGGCGAACGAGGTCCGGACCCGAACCTCGGAGAGCATGTTCGTCTCGCATTTGTCGGCGATCCGCCGCTGCTCGAACGCTCCCCAACCGATCGCATCCGAGTGCACTCGATGATAGATATGGTCGCCGGGATTGGGCTCCTTCGTCACGAGCCTATGATAGGCACATCCGTTGAGCGCCAGGGCGAGACCCGTCATCAACAGCAGCCTGGGCATGGGCTCCCTCCTTTTCGCCGGTTTGCCGACGACGCACCCGGACGCGCGACCTGAAGGAACGCAACTGGAGTGCCCGCGCGATACATTCGCGAGCTGTCGCTGCCTTAGGGCTGCATAGCTGGGATTCGACGCAAAAGCGAGCAATCGGCAGGACGGGCGGCTCCGCCTTGAGCGCCCATGCATTACCGGTGCGGAACGTCTCCCTGGCCCGCAGGTTGTAACGGCTGCGATGAGCGAGTTCGACCGAGAGGCGCCCGATGGCATTGCGGATACCCACATCCGCCTGTCGCATCCCAGATACCGACGCGCCAATCCGATATCGCTCATCCTCACCTCGGCACTCCTGCTGCTTGCCTGCCTGGGCCTGCTCGGTGGAGCACCGAGCCCGACACGGACGATCGATAGCAAGGATGTGCGGCTGACCGTCGTGACCCCCGTCACGCTCCGCAGCGGCCTCTTCTTCGAGACGCGGGTCCTGATCGAACCCAAGCGGCCGATCGGCGAGCTCGTGCTCGCCCTGTCGCCGGCGCTCTGGCGCGACATCACGATCAACACCGCTATCCCGGCAGCGGAGAAGGAAGAATATGACGGCGGCATGTTCCGCCTGTCGTTCGGCAGCGGCAAACCCGGCAAGCCTATCGCGCTGAAGGTCGACGGGCAGGTCAATCCGCCTTTGATAGGCAGGAACGAAGGCCAGGTCGCGGTCTATGACGGCACCACGCGCCTCATCGCGCTCCCGATACGCACTACGGTGCTCCCCTGATGGACATCGTGCTGCGCGCCTCGGTGATGTTCTTCATCCTCTACGGTTTGCTGCGCATTCTCGGCAAGCGCGAGCTCAGCCAGATGACGCCGTTCGAGCTGGTGACGCTGATCGTCATGGGCGACCTGATCCAGCAAGGGGTCACCCACAACGACTTCAGCCTCACCGGCGCGACGCTGGCGATCGGGACCTTTGCTTTCTGGGGACTGGTGATGAGCTGGGCCAGCTACCTGTCGCCGCGCTTCGAAAAGCTGCTCGAAGGCGAGCCCCGCGTGATCATCCGCCGCGGCGAGCTGCTGGCCGAAAATCTGCGCCGGGACCGGCTGACGCGCGCGGAAATCGAAAGCGAGATGCGGCTGGCCGGCATCGCCCGGATCTCCCACGTCGCATGGGCGATACTGGAGACGAACGGGAAGATCAGCTTCATCGGCCACGAAGCGCCCGATCGTCCGAGCCAGCCGAATGAGAACGAGACATACTGACCCGAGTTCGTGCGCGCAGTACCGATCGATTTTGCTTCCTCGCGGCCTGGACGAACGTGAACGCGGACCGGTTCGAAATCAATTCATCTCATGATTCCGAGAGCACTCCGGCATATTTAGGCTCTTCGAGCGCCTGCCCCGCGCCCACCGCCACACAGATCAAAGCGTCCTCGGCGACCACCACGGGCAGGCCGGTCGCACGGGAGATCACCTCGTCCATGCGGGACAGGAGCGCGCCGCCGCCCGTCAGCACGATGCCCCGCTCGACGATGTCGGCGGCGAGCTCGGGAGCCGTGTTCTCGAGCGCGGTCATCACCGCGCGCACGATCTGGCCGACCGGCTCGGCGACCGCGCTGGCCACTTCCGCCTGGGTTATCGTCAGGCTGACCGGCCGCCCCGTCACCAGATCGCGCCCCTTCACGTTCATTTCCGGACCATCGCCGTCTGGCGCATCGGCGGCGCCGATGCCGTGCTTGACCCGCTCGGCTGTGGCCTCTCCGATCATCAGATTATGCTTGCGGCGGATGAACGACGAGATCGCGTCGTCCATCTTGTCGCCGCCGAACCGCACCGACGTGCTGAACGCCAGCCCGCGCAGCGACAGGATCGCCACCTCGGTCGTGCCGCCGCCGATATCCACCACCATCGCTCCGGTCGGCTCGGTGACGGGAAGGCCGGCGCCGATCGCCGCCGCCATCGGCTCCTCGATCAGGAAGACCTTCGATGCTCCGGCGTTGAACGCGGCATCGCGGATCGCGCGGCGTTCCACCGACGTCGATCCAGAGGGCACGCAGATAACGATCTTCGGCCGCCTCGGAAAGCGGCTCGGCCCGCCCAGCGCCTTGTCGATGAAATGCTTGATCATCTGCTCGGCCACGCCGAGATCGGCGATGACGCCGTCCCGCAAGGGGCGAACCGCCTGGATACCAGCAGGCGTCTTGCCCATCATCAGCTTCGCCTCGTTGCCGACGCTTCTGACACGCGGCACGCCGTTGCGCGTCTCGAGCGCGACAACCGACGCCTCGTTCAGGACGATGCCCCTGTCGCGCAGATAGACGAGGGTGTTCACCGTTCCGAGATCGATGGCCATATCGTGCGAGGCGAAGTTCAATATTCGCGAAAAAAACATTCAATTGTGCCGCTTTACAACAGCGGGAAGCCATATCGCCCCCGTGGAGCCGCAGGCCTGCGAGCCACCCCCTGCCCCGTCAATCGACCGTTCGTCGAAGTGCCGTATTTCCAAGCCCAAGCCCTGCGGCGGATGCGTTCGAGAGGGAACCCCGGCAACTGAGCGCCGGAACAGGGCTGGATCGTGCCCGTTGAAGGGCATCCAGGCAATCTTCGCGGGCGAACCGCCATGTCCGTCCCCTATTGCGGAAGCGCACCCGATCCGACCGTCTGGCTGATGCGCTGGAATCTCGATCCGGTGCTACTGCTCCTTCTCCTGTCGGGGTTCGCTATCGGCTGGCGCCATACGGCCGATCGGCGGCGGCTGGCGGGGCCCTTCGGGCTTTCGATACTGCTGTTCGTCTCCCCTCTATGCGCGTTGAGCTCGGCGCTGTTCTCGGTGCGGGTATCGCACCACTTGGCGCTGGCGGGGCTTCTCGCCCCGATGATCGCCTGGGCACTGCCCTTGCGAGCTTCCCACCCCTGGCTGTGGACGATTGGACAGGCCCTGCTCTTCTGGGCCTGGCATGCGCCCGCACCCTATGCGGCGGCGCTGGGCAGCGATGGGCTTTATTGGCTGATGGAGGCGAGCCTCCTCGTGAGCGCGACCGGCTTCTGGGCAGCGGTGCGGGCAAGCTCACTGCCGCTCGGGCTCGCCGCACTCGTCATCACGATGATGCAGATGGGCCTGCTCGGCGCTTTGATCACCTTCGCTCCGACACCGATCTACGCGCCTCATCTGCTGACCACCCGGGCTTGGAGCCTGTCGCCGCTCGAGGACCAGCAGCTCGCCGGCCTGATGATGTGGGTGGTGGGCGGCCTGCTCTATCTGTTCGCAGCCCTGACGCTGGTATGGCGCGCACTCGAGCCCCGCCCCCACCCGGCTGCGGCCCGATGATCGAGGCGATCCGCGAATGGGCGAGGCGTCACACCAGCGCGCGCCGCTATTCGCCCGTCGGCATGGTCTTTCACTGGGTGATGGCGGCGCTGATCACATTCCAGCTCTATTGGGGGTGGCATATGAGCCGCATCCCCGCCGGCGGTGCCAAGCTCCAGGCCTTCGCTATCCACGCCGAGCTCGGGCTGCTGATGCTGGTTCTCGCCTTCCTTCGGCTGATCTGGCGGCTGATCGTCCCCGGCCCGATCAACGATGCCGACAGGCTCGGCTGGCAGACGCTGGCCGCCTACGTGACGCACATCCTGTTCTACATCTGCTTCTTCGGCCTGCCGCTCAGCGGCTGGGCGATGTGGTCGGCGCTGGGCGACGGAGCAGAGCTGTCGCTGGCCGGGCTCCCATGGCCCCAGCTTCCGTTCGAGGCGGTGCCTTTACCCCTCCAGCACCTGATCCTCGACTTCTCTGAAGATATCCATGCGGTGCTGATCCTGCTGCTGCTGGCCATGATACCGCTCCATGTCGGCGCGGCGCTCAAGCACCATTTCTGGGACCGGCACGACGTTCTGCTGGGGATGCTGCCCGAGCTGCCGGAGGACGAACCCGGCGAAGGCCCGAGACATGGTCTGCGATCGAGCGAATCTCCTGCTCCGAAAGCCGGCGGCTGATTAGCCGCATCTGGCCGAGCGGATCATTCATCCGCCGCCCGTCGCGCCACGCTGCCAGTTGCGCCGCAACGAACGGCGCCGGCTGACCGGCGAGCGCGGGATTACCCGGCCCTGCCCCTTCACCCTCGGCGCCGTGGCAATCGGCGCAGGCCTGCACGCCCCGAGCAGGATCGCCTACGGCGTAGAGCCGAGCCGCCTTGCCTCCGTCGGAAGCTGCTGTCGAACCGTCGCCCGAAGGTGGCGGGAGCTGCGCATAATAGGCCGATACCTTCGAGCGGTCATCGCCGCTCAGCCGGCGCGCGATGTCGCGCATGTCCGCATGGTCGCGCCGTCCGTTCGCATAATCATCGAGCTGGCGCTGGAGATAGCCCGGATCGAGCCCCGCCAGCCGCGGCACATCGCGGCCGTCTCCTTCCCCCTTCAGCCCATGGCAGCGGAAACAGGCTCTGGCCGCGCCGCCGTCCCCGCCACTGAAGGCGATCACCTCGCCGGATGATCTGAACCGATCGGCTCGCGGCGGCGGCGGCGTGCAGGCGCAGAGGATCGCCAGAGCGAACAGCGGGACGACGATCTTGCGCATGGCCGCAACCGGAACCTATCCATCGAACCGTCGGTTCCCGAGCGAATATGGTTCCCCCGAGAGCAATATGAAGCGGCTGGGGGTAGCGATGGGATCGCTCGCACTGATGCTCACCGGATGTGGCACCTCGGAACCACGTCCGAACATCAGCCCTGACCAGGCCGCCATTGCGCGCGGCCGAGCCGCGGCCGAAGCGCTCGGCTGCGGAGCCTGTCACGTCCTGCCCGATATCGTCTGGCCACGCGGCACCGTGGGGCCTTCGCTCGAGCGCTTCGCCGTCCGCGCGCTCATCGCCGGCCACTTGCCCAACCGGCCCCATCTGCTCGCTGCCTTCCTGCGCGATCCGCCGCGCCTCGTGCCCGACAGCGGCATGCCCAAAGTGGCCATGACCGAGCGCCAGGCCCGCGACATCGCAGCCTGGCTTCAGAGCGACGATGACCGATAGATCGGGTCTCGGAGCGGCGCTCGCGGGCTGGCCACCGCCGCCTCTCGACCCGTCAGGGCCCTATGCCGAACCTGTCGCGATCATGGCCTGGGTGCTGCTGGTCGGCGGGACCGCGATTCTCGCCGTCGTGATCGCAGCGCTCGGCCTCGCCCTTTTCGGCAGTGCCCGGCTCAAGCACAAGCTCGGTGGGGAGAAGGCCATCTGGATCGGCGGCATTGCCTTCCCCGTGGTGGTGCTGACGGCGCTGCTCATCTGGGGCCTGTGGCTGGCGAGCCGCCTCGCGCCGCTGCCCACGGGAAACGAGATGCGCGTGCGGATCACCGGCGAGATGTGGTGGTGGCGGGTCGCTTATCTCGACGGCCGGGGGCGCGAGCTGATCCACGATGCCAACGAACTCCACATCCCTACGGGCCGGCCGGTGGTGCTGGAGCTCGCGGCCGCCGATGTGATCCACAGCTTTTGGGTGCCGCGCCTGGCTGGGAAGATGGACATGATTCCCGGCCGCACCAACCGCCTGCGGATCGAGGCCGACCGGCCGGGTGTGTTCGGCGGCCAATGCGCCGAATATTGCGGCGGGCCGCACGCGCTGATGGGCTTCGTCGTCGTGGCGCACGATCCCGCCGAATTCGAACGCTGGCGCCGCCAGCGTCTCGCGCCGCCCGTGCCGGTCGCTGGGGCGCTCGCGAAGCGTGGCGAAGCGCTGTTCATGTCGAGCGGCTGCGCCGCCTGCCATGTCGTGCGCGCTACCGCGGCCAATGGTCTCGCGGGCCCCGATCTCAGCCATGTCGCATCGCGGCGCTCACTCGGCGCGGGCATCTTGCCCAATAATCGCGGGACGCTGATGGGCTGGATCGCCGACGCGCAGGCGATCAAGCCCGGCAATCGCATGCCCGCCTATCATCTGCTGGGCGCCGCCGACCTCGCCGCCTTGACCGCTTTCCTCGAGCAGCGCCGATGAGGAGCGAGACCGGCTTCGATCCAGCACTCTACGATCGATTTCCGACCTCCGATCCGCGGCCGGGAGGCGAGGTCGAGGAGCTCGAACGGATCTGGTGCGCGCCGAAGGGCTGGCAATATCTCTCAGTCGTCAACAACAACTATGTCGGCATCTATTATCTCGGCACCGCCTTCCTGTTCTTCCTGCTGGCGGGCGTTCTCGCGCTGCTGATGCGGGTGCAGCTCGCCGCGCCGCTGCTCGGGATATTGCCGCAAGCGACCTACAATCAGGTCTTCACCATGCACGGCACGGTGATGATGTTCCTGTTCGCGGTACCCGCAGTCGAGGCGGCAGGTGTGCTGCTGCTACCGCAAATGCTGGCGGCGCGCGACCTCCCCTTCCCGCGGCTGTCGGCCTATGCCTTCTGG
>CAMLSA010000030.1 GCA_946482655.1 uncultured Sphingomonas sp.
GCTGCTCGCCATAGGTGCGGCCGTAACCCGGCCAGTCGTCGCCGTCATTGCCGTCGATCAGCCCCGCGGCCGGCGACGGCGCGGCCGGCTTGGCGGTGAGCTGCTGATAGCCGAGCATGGCGATGCCAAGGGCTGCGGCGGCGGTCAGGATTCGGCGGGACACCGACAGTCTGTCTCCGATCGATCCTGGTTCAGCGGGGCAGGGCATAGGCGATCAGATAGTCGCCCAGCTTGGTTTCGAGCATCTGATGCCCGCCCGCCGCGATGACCACATATTGCCGACCGGACTTGCCAGTATAGGATATGGGGGCGGCCTGTCCGCCCGCGGGCAGGCGGGCCCGCCAGAGCTCCTTGCCGTTCCTTACGTCGAACGCGCGCAGATAATTGTCGATCGACGCGCCGATGAATACCAGGCCGCCCCCCGTCACCACCTTGCCGGCAAGGTTCGGCGCGCCGGGCACCGCCATGCCGAACGGCGAATGGTCCTTGGTCGTGCCGAACGGGCGCTGCCACTTAATCGTGCGGGTGGCGAGATCGATGGCGGTCAGCTTGCCCCAGGGCGGCGCGTTGCAGGGGATCCCCAGCGGCGACAGCATCATTGCCGGAGTGGCGCCATAGGGCGTGCCCCGCTGCGGCGCGAACATTACATGGCCTATCTTTGCAGGGTCGATCTTGTCGGCGTCGCTCCGGGGCAGGAGCTGCATCGTCATCGCCAGGTGCGAGCTGTTGACCACCAGCGACTTGCCGGCTTCGTCGATCGCAACGCTCCCCCAGTCCATTACGCCGAAATTGCTCGGATACTGGATGGTCAGGTCGGTGCCCGGCGACGTGTAGCGGCCGGTATAGCGTGCCGACTTGAAGCGAATCCGACACCAGAGCTGATCGAACGGCGTCGCTCCCCACATGTCCTTCTCGCGCAGCGGATCCTGCCCCAGCGGGGAAGGGAAGCCGACCGAGAAGGGTTGAGTGGGCGCATAGGTTTCGCCCGGGATCTTGCCCGCCGGCACCTTGCGCTCGACCACCGGGGTGAGCGGCTTGCCGGTGCGGCGGTCCAATATGTAGATGTCGCCCTGCTTGGTCGGCTGCGCGAGCGCGGGTACGGTGCCGCCGCCCGGCATAGGCATGTCGAACAGCACAGGCTGCGATCCGATGTCATAGTCCCACAGGTCGTGGTGGACGGTCTGGAAATGCCAGCGCCGCTTGCCTGTCTTGGCGTCGAGCGCGACGATGGCGCTCGAATAGCGGCCATCCTCCTTGGTGCGGTGCATCGCGACATAGTCGGGAGTCGCGTTCCCCATCGGGGCATAGACGAGGCCAAGCGCCGGATCGCCGCTCATCACGCTCCAGCTGTTGGGCGAGCCGCGCGAATAATGTTCGCCGGGCTTGGGAACCCAATTCTCGTCCTTCGCACCTGAATCCCATGACCAGAGTAAGGCGCCGGTGGTCGCATCATAGCCGCGGATCACGCCCGACGGTGCCTTGGTCTCCTCGCCGTCTTGGACGAATCCGCCGACCACCGCGACACCGTTGACGATCGCGGGCGGCGAAGTGATTATATAATAGCCGTCCTTCGCGACGCCCATGCCGTCCTTGAGCGCCACCACGCCGTTGGTGCCGAAGCCCGCGCAGGGCTTGCCGGTCAGCGCGTCGAGCGCGAGCAGACGGGCGTCGAGCGTGCCGTAGATCAGCCGGCTGGCGCACTGGCCATTGGCGTCGGGCGCCGCGGCCTGGAAATGGGTCACGCCCCGGCTCATCAACATCTTGAGGCCCTTGGTGTTGAGCTTGGGATCGAAGCGCCAGCGCTCGGCGCCGGTCTCCGCGTCGACCGCGAGGACCTTGTTGTGCGCGGTGGAGATATACACGAGGTCGCCGACCTTGAGCGGCGTCACCTCGAGCGTATGGGCATAGGCTTCGCCGGGGTAGGCCGAAGGAAGATCACCGGACCGGACGGTCCAGGCAACTTCGAGCCTGCCGACATTGGCGGGGGTGATCTGTGCGGCGGGCGAAAAACGCGTGCCCGACTGAGTGCGGCCGAAGGCGGGCCAGTCGTCCTGCCCGCTCTGCGCCAGCGGCGCGGCGGCGGCCGTGCCCCCCGTTGGCTCGGGCAGCCGGGTCAGCGAGCCGACGAACAGCACGAAGGCGATAACCGCCGCCGCGGTGGCGCCCCACGACAGGACGCGCGGGCTGCCGCTCAGGAACAGGCGGTGGATCAGCACGATCACCGCAAATATAAGCGGGCCGAAGACGCGCGGCAGAAGCTGCCAGAAATCGGTGCCGACCTCGGCATAGGCCCAGATGCAGGTGCCGACGAAGACCGCGAGATAGACGAGGAGCCCCTGCCCTTCGCGGCGGGTGAGATAGAGCCGGGCCGCGACAAGGCAGCCGATGCCGGTGAGGAGGTAATATGGAGATCCGCCCAGCGCCAGCAGCCAGGCGCCGCCCGCTGCCAGCAGCAACCCGATCAGCCCGAACAGCACGCCGATTGTCCGCGCTCCCAGCCGGTTGCGCGGGCTCTTGCCCGAAGCTTCCCCCATCATTCCCTCTCCGCCTCCCTCATGCGGCATTCTCGCCGAATGCTTCTAAATGCACATCCAGTCGGACAGCATATGCAGAGCGGCCCGGTTGAGCAAATGGAGAAACTCCTTCCGGAATTGATTTTCGCGCGACCGCATATCGCGCCTCGCGCTTGCCGCCGCGCCCCGCGAATTCTAATTCTCCGGGGAACAATGGGAGAGTCGGAAATGGCAAAGTCGCACGACGATACTCGGCCGCTGTCGGAGGAAAGCCTGCTCAGCCGGCGCGATTTCACGATCATGTCGGTGGCCACGAGCGTGGCGGTCGCCGCCGGTCCGGGCCATGCCGCGACGCCCGTGGCGGAACGCAGCGTCGATATCAAGACTCCGGACGGCAGCTGCGACGCGGTGCTCTTCCACGCGCAGGGCGGAAACCGCGCGCCCGCTGTGATCGTCTGGCCGGACGCCTATGGTCTGAGACCCGCGACGCTGGCCATCGGCCGGCGGCTGGCCGAACAGGGCTATGCGGCACTCGTCGTCAACCAATTCTACCGGGCGCGCCGCGCGCCGGTATTCCCGCCCGGATTCAGCTATAGCAATCCTGACGACCGCGCCGAGCTGACGAAGCTGATGGACGCGCTGGATTATGCGGCGACGAGCCGGGACGCCAAGGCTCTCGTCGCCTTTCTCGATGCGCAGCCGGAAGTCGACAGCAAGAAAAGGATCGGCTCGGTCGGCTTCTGCATGGGTGGCAAGATGACGATCTTCACCGCGGCGGCGGTGCCAGCCCGGGTCGGCGCGGCGGCCTCCTTCCACGGCGGCGGGCTCGTGACCGACAAGGACGACAGCCCGCACAGGCTGATCGCCGGCACGCGGGCCGCCTATCATATCGCCATCGCGGTGGACGACGACGAGAAGGAGCCGCAGACGAAGACGGTGCTCAAGGAGACCTTCGCCGCCACCGGCCGGCCGGCGACGATCGAGGTCTATCCGGGCGCGAAGCATGGCTGGATGGTCGGGGGCCTCCCGGCCCACAATCCCGAGCAGGCCGAGCGCGGCTGGGCGGCGATGCTGGCGCTGTACAAGCAGGCGCTGGTCTAGGCCGATCTGAACTCCGCCGGGCGACGGACAGTCGATTCCTTCGCCGCGGAACATCGGCACGGCCGGCGCTTTCTCTGCTCCGAGAGGAGCGCGCCATGGCCAATGTCAGTGAGGAACATAGCCGGTCATTATGGATGGAGCTTGGCCCCGCCATAGCGGCGCCCCCGATGCTGGAGGATCAGAGCTGCGACGTGGTCGTCGTCGGATCCGGCATCGCCGGCCTGTCCTGCGCCTATGAACTCTCGCGGTTCGGCTACAAGGTCGTCGTGATCGACCGGGGGGCGATCGGCTCCGGGATGACCGCCCGCACGACCGCTCATCTGGCTTCGGAGCTGGACGACTTCTACTCCGAGCTGGTCCGCATCCATGGCGAGGACGGCGCGCGCCTCCATCATGACAGCCAGGTCGCCGCGATCAACCGCATCGAGGCGATCTGCCAGGAAAGCGGCATCGACGCGGACTTCGCGCGGATCGATGGATATCTGTTCGCGGCTGATCCCGCGCATCTCGCCGATCTCGAGGAAGAATATCAGACCTGCCGGAAAATCGGGGTGGACGTCGAATGGGCCGAACGGGCGCCGATGCCGGGGATCGACAGCGGCCGCTGCCTCCGCTTTCCGCGCCAGGCCAGGTTCCACCCGCTGAAATACCTGGCGGGGCTCGCAGACGCGATCGTCGGGCGCGGCGGAACATTGTTCAGCGACACGGCCTATATCGACCATGAGACCAGGGACGGACGCGTCGTCGTCGCCACCGAACCGGGGCGCATCATAAATGCCGCCTCGGCCGTCTTCGCGACCAACTCGCCCGTCAACGACAAGGTGGCGATCCACACCAAGCAGGCGCCGTACAGGACCTATGCGATCGCCGGACCGGTACCGCGCGGATCGGTCGCCGATGCGCTGCTTTGGGACACGCTCGAGGCCTATCATTATGTGCGCCTTCAGCCGCTCGACGATCGATCGGACATGCTGATCGTCGGCGGAGAGGATCATAGGTCCGGCGAGGCCGACGATATGGCGGCCAGGTTCGAGTCGCTCGAGGCCTGGACCCGCGCGCGCTATCCGGAGCTGGGTGCGCTTCGCCATCGCTGGTCGGGGCAGGTCATGGAGCCGATCGACTTCATGCCCTTTTCCGGCCGGAACCCCGGCGATGACAATATCTACATCCACACCGGCGATTCCGGCCAGGGCATCACGAACGCGGTGGCGGGCTCGCTCACCATCGCCCCGCTGGTCTGCGGCCAGCATTCGCGCTTCGCCGATCTGCTCGATCCGTCGCGCAAGCCGCTGCGAGGGCCCGCGCTCGCCGAGTTCGCCCACGGCCAGGCCGGCGCGCTCAGAAACATGGCGGAGCATCTGGGGCCCAGCGAGGTCGACAGCGCCGATCAGATCGCCCCCGGCGCGGGCGCCATATTGCGCGACGATTCGCTGACCAAGCTGGCCGTCTACCGCGACGGCGCGGGAGAGCTGATCACCCGTTCGGCGATATGCACTCATGCGGGATGCGTGGTGCATTGGAACAGCTTCGAGAAATGCTGGGACTGCCCCTGCCATGGATCGCAGTTCGCACCCGACGGCGCCGTGCTCAACGGGCCCGCGGTGAAGCCGCTCGCCGCCGGCTAGCGGTCTTCCGGCATTCGCTTGAATTCGAACCCGCCGAGATAATCGATCTTGCCGATCGCGAGGCCCTTCATCCGCAGGATGTCGTAGGCGGTCGTCGCGTGGAAATAGAAGTTCGGCTTGGAGAAGCGGAGCAGGAAATCCACACCGATGAAATCCGCATAATGTTTTCCGAATATGAAGCGCAACGGTTTGTCCGCGAGGCTGTCGACATCCTCGGGCCGCAGCGCCGAAAGCGCCGCCCGCGCCTGTTCGATGCGGTCCGACAACGCGGCGAAGCTGTCGCCGGGGTCGGAATCGTCGGGGCTGAAAGTGCCGCACCGAACGCCTTCGATCGCCCCGATCGAATGCACCGCCGTCGATTTCACCTGATAGGCGAAGGGATGCATGGACGGCGCGAGCCGGGCCTGGATCAGCTCCTCGGGGGCGATGCCATTGGCGGCGCAATGCTCCTCGGCCTTCTCGATCAGCCCGGCGACCGATTTCAAAATCTGTTCAAAGGGTGGCACCACGGCGGAATGGAACGAGATCGGCATCTTTCACTCCTCTTGCCGCTGCCGAGCCGGACAAGCTTGTCCCCTCCGTTCAGAGCAGCGTGTACTGATGATAGCGGGCTTCCCGACCCTCCCGCCAGCCAAAAACCGGACGCGACAATGATGTTCGGCCGGGCGAGGCGGGCAGCCGCGTCCGTCTCGAGGATCGCGATCGTGCGCCAGGAGCGGTCGGCATCAGATCCTGAGCGTGGAGGCGAGTTGCCGGAACGCCGGCAGATCCTTGTCGAAGAAGTGGATGGCCGGGGCCTCGTACGTCGCGATGTAGAGGCGGCCTTTGACAAAGGCACCCACTCCCTCTCCCTTGCGTTCCACTTCATCGCCGCTGACGAAGGTGTAGGTGAAGCTTATGCCGGGATATCCGCCGAAGGTGCTCGGTTCCTGATTGGTGATGGTGAAGTTGTTCACGCCGAACTGCACTCGGTAGCTGCTTTCCAGGAGCACCGGTATGTCGGTGATCAGCATATTGCCGCTTACCTTGGGCAGCGGCCGATTTTTCTTGTCGAGTTCCTTGAACAGGGGTTGTCCGACCTGGACGCCCCCAAAGAAAGTGACCTTGTTGAGGCTGTCTCCGTCCCGCGTCCAAAGCTCCACATGATTCCGATGAGCTGATGCGCCGAACCGGCGCATCATCGATTTCGCGGAGCCGCGGAATCAACATGGCGACGGCGCAACGGGCTGTCACTTGGTCCACTTCGGATCATTTTGGGGGCAACGCGTGAGGTTTATAAGCCGCGTCTACCCCGCATAGCCTTTCAGCTCATCCCCGGTCAGCCGCACCACATGAATCATGTTGGTCGAACCCGGCGTGCCGAAGGGAACTCCGGCGACGATGACGATGCGGTCGCCCGCCTTGGCAAGGCCGTGGCGGAGCGCCATGCGGCGGGCTTTGGCGACCATCTCCTCGAAACTGGCGACGTCGCGGGTTCGAACCGCGTGGCTGCCCCAGAGCAGGCCGGAGCGGCGCGCCGTGGCGAGCTTGGGGGTCAGCACCATCAGCGGCACCGAGGGCCGCTCGCGTGCGATCCGGCGCGCGGTCGATCCCGACAGGGTGAAGCAGATGATCAGGCTGGCGGAGACGGTGTCGGCGATCTGGGCGGCCGCCTCGGCGAGAGCGTCGGCCGTGGTCGGATCGGGGTGGGTCTCCGTGAAGTGAAGCCGCGCCGCGAAGCCCGGATCGCTTTCGACCGACATCGCGATCGCGTTCATCATCGTCACCGCCTGGACCGGCCATTGGCCGCTCGCCGATTCGGCCGACAGCATCACCGCGTCGGCGCCGTCGTAGATGGCGGTGGCGACGTCGGAGACCTCGGCACGCGTCGGGCTTGGCGACTGGATCATCGACTCGAGCATCTGGGTCGCGACCACCACCGGCCGGCCCATCCGCCGCGCGGTCTCGACGATCCGCTTCTGCATCGGCGGCACCCGCTCGGGCGGGAGCTCGACGCCGAGGTCTCCGCGCGCCACCATCACCGCGTCGGCCAGCTCCAATATCTCCTCCAGCCGCTCGACCGCGGCGGGCTTCTCGATCTTGGCGAGCAGCGCCGCCTTGCCGCCGATCAGCTGGCGCGCCTCGGCCACGTCCTCGGGCCGCTGGACGAAGCTCAGGGCGATCCAGTCGGCCCCCTGGTCGCACGCGAAGGTGAGGTCGCGCCGGTCTTTCCCGGTGAGCGCCGCCATCGGCACGATAACGTCGGGGACGTTCAGCCCCTTGCTGTTCGACAGCGCGCCGCCGACCTCGACCTGCGTCTCGATGCGATCGTCTGTTGCGCTCTTCACGCGCAGCACGAGCTTGCCGTCGTCGAGCAGCAGCCGGGCGCCCGGGCCGAGCGCGGCGAAGATCTCGCGATGGGGCAGCTCGACGCGGTGCGCGTCACCCAGGGCGGGATCGCGGTCGAGGATGAAGGTCTGGCCGGTCGCGAGCTCGACGATGCCGTCGGCGAATTTGCCGACGCGCAGCTTGGGGCCCTGGAGATCGAACAGGATCGTCGTGGCGCGGCCGAGATCCTTCTCCATCGCGCGGATCGCCTGGATGATCGGCAGCTTGTCCTCGTGCGCGCCGTGACTCATGTTGATCCGGAACGCGTCCGCGCCGGCGCGGAACAGCTTCGCGATCATCGCGGGCGACGCGCTCGCGGGGCCGAGCGTGGCGAGCACGCGGACCTTGCGCTGACGGGGGGTGATCGGGCCTTCCACTATGACGTCCCTGCACTTTGACGGGCCGGAGGAAGCGGCCTTTCGTAAGAGCAACGAGCGAGATCGCAAGTCTTTCCGTCGCCGTTATGTCATTGTTCGCCGCATCGGAGATTCCCCGTTGAGCGGCCGGGCGGGTCCCTCTACAGCCTCCGCCTCACGCTTTTTCGAGGGACCAGCGAATCATGGCCGAAGCCGACACGACCGAAGACAAGACCAGCATCGCGGCGCAGGAGCTCCGCCTGTTCGTCGAACGCGTCGAGCGGCTCGAGGAAGAGAAGAAGGGTATCGCCGACGACATCAAGGAGGTGATGTCGGAGATGAAGGGACGCGGCTACGACACCAAGATCGTCCGCAAGCTGATCGCCATCCGCAAGAAGAAGAAGGGCGAGCATGAGGAAGAGGCGATGGTCCTCGAAACCTATATGGCCGCGCTGGGCATGATTTGAGAGATACTCCCTTTTCTCGGAGGCGAGAGAGGGCGGGAAATTGACCCGCACCGCAGGGGGGGCTAGCCCTGCACATATGTCGACCTTTCAATTGGACACCGCCACCAGCCGCGCGCATCCCACACCGGCGCCGATGCGGCGGCTGACCGTGCCCGCGATCCGCAACGCCAAGGGCAAGGATCCGATCGTGGTGCTCACCGCCTATACGGTCCGCATGGCCCAGATCCTCGATCCGCATTGCGACATGCTGCTGGTCGGCGACAGCCTCGGCCAGGTGCTCTACGGGCTGGATTCGAGCGTGC
Source organism: uncultured Sphingomonas sp. (assembly GCA_946482655.1). The sequence goes on from CAMLSA010000030.1 coordinate 8,732, forward strand.
CGGTCGGCCTCGACATGATGATCGCGCACGGCGCGGCGGTGGTACGCGGCAGCTATCACAGCCTGGTCACGATCGACATGCCGTTCGGCGCCTATGAGGAGAGCCCCCAACAGGCCTTCCGCTCGGCCGCGCGGATCCTCAAGGAGACCGGCGCGGCGGCGGTCAAGCTCGAAGGTGGTGAAGCGATGGCGGAGACGGTCGCCTTCCTCGCCGCACGCGGCGTGCCCGTGGTCGGCCATGTCGGACTCACCCCGCAGGCGGTGAATGTTCTTGGCGGCTATGGCGCGCGGGGCCGCAGCGATGCCGAGCGCGCCAAGCTGGTGCGCGACGCCAGGGCGATCGCCGACGCCGGGGCCTTCGCGCTGGTGATCGAAGGCGTGGTCGAGCCGGTCGCGATCGAGATCACCAGGACGATCGACATTCCGACGATCGGCATCGGCGGCTCGGCCGAATGCGACGGCCAGGTGCTTGTGATCGACGACATGCTGGGCATGTTCGACCGGGTGCCTCGCTTCGTTAAGAAATATGAGCAGCTCGCCGAGAGGATCGACGCCGCGGTCGCCCAATATGCCGGCGAGGTGCGCGCCCGGACCTTCCCGACGATCGATCAGACCTATCAGCCCAAGGTCTGAGCCGCCATATCATTGACTATGGCACCGCGCCCGCTCGCCCGCTAAGAGGACCCCGTCCCTAGTTCCGGAGAAGATGCTTGGCCTCGACGCCGCCCACCGAAGAAGCCTTTCTGCGCGAAGTCGATGAAGAGCTGCGCCGTGAACAGATACAGGCGATGTGGAAGCGCTATGGCCTGTTCGCGCTCGGCGGGATATTGCTGCTGCTGGCCGCCTTCGCCGGCTTCCTGGTCTGGCGCGCGGAGACGCTCAAGAAGGCCGAGGCGCAGGGCGAGCGGATGGGCCTGGTGCTTGCCGACCTCCAGGCGAACCGGACCACCGACGCCGGCAAGAAGGCCGATGTCCTGATCGCCGAGGGCGGGCCCGGCTACCGCGTCGCCGCGCTGTTCACCAAAGCCGCGATCGCCGCCGACAAGGGGGACGCCAAGGCCGCCGCCGCGATCTACGCCGGGATCGCCGCCGACGAGGAGCTGGCCCAGCCCTTTCGCGACGTCGCCCTCATCCGGCAGACCTTGATTGAATATGACAGCCTGAAGCCGCGGCAGGTGATCGATCGGATGAAGCCGCTCGCGATCGAGGACAATGCCTTTTTCGGAACCGCGGGCGAGCTCACCGCGATCGCGATGATCCAGACGAACCGCACCGCCGAAGCGGGACGTCTGCTGGCCGCCATAGCGCGCGATGCCAAGGTGCCTCCCAGCCTGCGCGCCCGCGCGGAACGTCTTGCCACCAGCCTGGGTGCCGATGTCACCGCCAAACCCGCCGACAAGGATTGATCGAATGAACCGGAAGTTTTTCGCGCTGGCCGCAGCGTTGGCGATGACGACGATGCTCGGCGGCTGCGGCATCTTCGGCGGCGGTGACGAAAAGAAGCCCAAGACCCCGGTGCTGGGTCAACGGATCGCGGTGCTGACCGCCGAGACCGGTGCCGATGTCGATCCCACGCTCGAGCCCGTGCCGGTGGTGGTGCCCGCCGAAGTGTCCAACGCCGAATGGACCCAGTCCGGCGGCAACGGTCCCAAGTCGCTCGGCCATGTCGCGCTCGGCCAGGCGCTCGGCGTCGCCTGGGACCGCAAGATCGCCGGATCGAGCAAGAAGGAACGGCTCGGCGCGGGGCCGGTGGTCGGCGCCGGGAAGGTCTTCGTGATCGACGTCAATGCCGTCGTCCACGCCTATGATCTGAAGAGCGGAGCGCCGCTCTGGACCCACACGCTGGGCGACAGAAAAAACACGTCGTCGCTGTTCGGCGGCGGGGTCAGCTATGAGAATGGCAAGGTCTACGCCACCAATGGCGTCGGCGATGCCGCAGCCCTCGACGCGGGCACCGGCAACCAGTTGTGGAAGGTGCGCCCGGGCGGGCCACTGCGCGGCGCGCCGGCGGTCGGCAACGACAATGTCTACGTCATGAGCCAGGATAATCAGCTCTTCGCGCTCAAGCAGAGCAATGGCGAAACCGTGTGGACCGCGAGCGGCAGCCTCGAAAATGCCGCGGTGTTCGGCGCCGCCGCGCCCGCGATCGGCCAGGGCACCGTGGTGGCCGGCTTCTCGTCGGGCGAGCTGACCGCCTATCGCTACGAGAACGGCCGGCCAGTCTGGCAGGATTCGCTGTCGCGCACCAGCATCACCACCTCGGTCGCCAGCCTCGTGGATATCGACGCGTCGCCGGTGATCGATCAGGGCCGGGTCTATGCGGTGGGCAAGGGCGGCCGCATGGTCGCGATGGACATCCTCACCGGCCAGCGCCTGTGGGAACTCAACATCGCCGGCACCGAGACCCCCTGGATCGCGGGCGAATGGCTGTTCGTGGTGACCGACGACGCCAAGCTGCTGTGCATCGCGCGCAACAGCGGCCGGGTCCGCTGGCTGACCCAGCTGCAGCGTTACAAGAACGAAAAGAAAAAGAAGAAGCCGGTCATCTGGTCGGGGCCGGTGCTCGCCGGCGGGCGCCTGATCCTGACGAGCACCGAAGGCGACATCGTCAACGTGGCGATCGCGGACGGCAAGATCGGCAGCAGCGTCCGGCTGGGCACGCGGATCTATCAGGCGCCGGTGGTGGCGGACGGCACGCTGCTGGTGATGGCGGACAACGGGCGGCTGGTCGCGTATCGCTGATCGGGCGCGGGCGGTGCCTCCAGCCGGAGCGCCGCCCGCTCCGGCCACGACGGAGGTGACGCCGCGCCAGACTCGCTCTATGGCGCCCGCATGAAACGCTTACCCGTAGTCGCGATCGTCGGCCGGCCGAATGTCGGCAAGTCGACGCTGTTCAACCGCCTCGTCGGCAAGAAGCTGGCGCTGGTCGACGACCGCCCCGGGGTGACGCGCGACCGGCGCGAGGGCAATGCGAATCTGTTAGGGGTCGATTTCAAGATCATCGACACCGCGGGCTTCGAGACCGACGACGCCGAGACTCTGCCCGGCCGGATGCGCGCTCAGACCCAGGCCGCGGTGCAGGACGCCGATGTGGCGCTGTTCATGATCGATGCCCGCGCCGGCCTGATGCCGCTGGACGAGGAGATCGCCCGCTGGCTGCGGAGCGAAGACACGCCGGTGATCGTCGTCGCCAACAAGGCCGAGGGCAAGGCGGGCGAGCATGGCGTGCTCGAAGCCTTCAATCTTGGCTTCGGGGAACCGGTGCCTTTGTCGGCGGAACATGGCGAGGGCGTCGCCGACCTGTTCACCGAATTGCTGCCCTATATCGACAAGGCGGAGGGCGAGAGCGAAGACGGGAAGGCCGGGGAAGACGAAGAGAGCGGGCCGCTCAAGCTGGCGATCGTCGGCCGCCCCAATGCGGGCAAGTCGACCCTGATCAACACGATTCTCGGCGAGCAGCGGATGATCACCGGACCGGAAGCGGGGATCACACGCGATTCGATCGCCATCGATTGGGAGTGGAAGGCCCCTGACGGAACGGTTCGCCCGGTGCGGCTGATCGATACGGCGGGCATGCGCAAGCGCGCGAAGGTGCAGGACAAGCTCGAGAAACTGTCGGTCGCCGACGGCCTTCACGCGGTCGACTTCGCCGAGGTGGTTGTGCTGCTGCTCGACGCGACCCTGGGGCTCGAGGCGCAGGACCTGCGGATCGCCGACAAGGTGCTGCAGGAGGGCCGCGCGCTGATCATCGCACTCAGCAAATGGGATATCGCAGGTGAGCCGCCCGCCCTTTTCCAGGGCGTGCGCAACGCACTCGACGAAGGGCTGGCCCAGGCGAAGGGCCTGCCGCTGCTCACCGTGTCGGGCGTGACCGGGCGCGGCATCGATCAGCTGCTCCAAGTCGCGCATGAAACGCGCGAGGCATGGTCGAAGCGTGTCTCGACGGGCGTGCTCAACCGCTGGTTCGAAAAGGCGATCGAAGCCAATCCACCGCCCGCGCCGGGCGGCAAGCGGATCAAGCTGCGCTACCTGACCCAGGCGAAGACGCGGCCGCCGGGCTTCATTCTGTTCGGGACGCGGGTCGATCAGCTGCCCGAGAGCTACCGGCGCTATCTGATCAACGGCATCAAGCGCGATCTCGGCTTCGGCGCGGTGCCGGTGCGGCTGACCGTGCGGGCGCCGAAGAACCCGTTCGACTGAGATGCCGGTCCGGCTCGACGCCCGCGGTATGCGCTGTCCGTGGCCCGCGATCCGGCTGGGCCGGGCAATGCGCGAGGGTGGCGGACCGGTGCTGATCCTCGCTGACGATCCGATCGCGCCCGGCGAGATCGCGGCGCTGGCGGCGGCGCGGGGCTGGACGGTGAGTCCGGCCGAAGAGCCGACGGCCTGGATCGTCGCCGATGGCTATGGCCGGCAGGAAGACTCGACCAAGGTCTAACTTTTGCGCCCGTTGGTAAACGCCGTCCATAACCAGTCCGGGAAAATCCGTAGAAATCAAGGTGCTCGTGGTAACCAGTCGTTTACGGTCCCGTCATATTATCCAGTCCGTAGCCAATGATGGCAAACAGGAAGCGGCTATGGGTCAGACGGGCAATGGAGTGGTCAACTGGACGACATTCGGTCAGACGCGTGCGCTGATCGGCAATGATTTCGCCAAGATCCTCGGTTATTATCGCGACGATGCCGCCAAATGCGTGGTCGCGGTCGAACAGGCCTACAAGTTGCGCGATGCGGTATCGATGGTTCGCCCCGCCCACACGCTGAAAGGCGATTCGCTCCAGTTCGGCGGCGAGGCGATCGGCAAGCTCGCCGAGCATATCGAGCATAGTGCGCGGCGCTGCGTCGAGGAGCACAGCGCCCCTGACTCGCTCGATGTCGAAATTCTGCGGCTGCGCCCCCTGCTGATCGAAACGCTCGCCCAATTCGAGCGCGAGCTCAACAACAGCACCGCCTCGGCGATGCGCCGCCCTCCGGTGGCGGCGGGCTTCGGCCGGAAGAGTAGCTAAAGCGCGGATATTCTAGCGAGGAGCGCCACTCCCGCTGCGATCATACCCGCCCCATCCAAAGAGCCTGTCCCGCGACAGCGGGTTCATCTCCTCCTCGCCATGATGACAGCAGATGGCTTGAACGTGCAATGGCGACTGCCAGCATACCCGGGTGGTTCCAGGCTGACCAGGCTCCGTCCCACGCGGCATCGGCAAGCTCGCCCCAGCCGCGAACCGGCGGCGCCTGGCCGAGCCGAGGAATTACTCCGCCGCGGGCTTGGATTGCAGCTGAACGTAGTTCTGGATTCCCATCCGTTCGATCATCTCGAACTGGGTTTCGAGAAAGTCGACATGCTCCTCCTCCGAATCGAGGATCGACTGGAGCAGGTCGCGGCTGATGAAGTCGCGCACCTGTTCGCAATAGGCGATGCCTTCGCGCAGCTGCGGCATGGCCTCATTCTCGAGCGCGAGATCGGCCTTGAGCAGCTCCTCGACCGTCTCGCCGATGCGCAGCCGGCCGAGCAGCTGGAAATTGGGCAGGCCATCGAGAAACAGGATGCGCTCGGCAAGCCGGTCGGCATGCTTCATCTCGTCGATCGATTCGTCATATTCGGCCTTGGCGAGCTTTTCGATCCCCCAATGGTCCAGCATCCGATAATGAAGGAAATACTGGTTGATCGCGGTCAGCTCGTTCTTGAGCGTCTCGTTGAGGATCTCGATGACCTTAGGATCGCCCTTCATGTCTGCCTCCGCAAGTTACTGTTCCGAAACTAGAACAAATGCTCAGCATTTGAAAGAGCGATCATCCGAATTGTTCCATTAATTTCCAACAATATTAAGATGTTGTAAGCAATAGTCATTCGCAGATCTGAAGATGCTCCTCATTCTCACCAACGAAAAGGCCGCCCGGAGGCGGCCCCTTCCACTTGACAGGTCCCAAGATCAGGCGGCGACCGACTCTTCCTCTATGATGGTGCGGGCATAAGGCAGGCATTGGCCGCAGCGCGGACGCCGGCCGAGGACCTCATAGGCGCTGCGCGGACAACTGGCGCCCTTGCGGACCGCTTCGCGCACCTCGGATTCCCTGATCGCATTGCAAATACAAACAACCATTCGGCACCTCTCGAATCGATAGATACCGCTATTGCGACTGACTATCAATAGTATTCCGGCGGCACGAGCCGCGCTTCGTCGCATCTCGGAGCCGGCATGGTCCGCCCAGCCATTGCGATGAGCGGCTTTGCGGCTTAGGCGCGCCGGATGACCGACAGCCCGCCCGATCGCCGGGGCCGTATCGCCGCCGCCTTCGGCCGCGCCGAAGGCTATGACGCCGCCGCGACCATCCAGCGCGAAGCGGCCGCGCAGCTCGCTGCCCGGATCGCGGGTACGCCGCTGCCGCCATGCCCGCGCATATTGGAGCTGGGATGCGGGACCGGATTCCTCACCCGCGCGCTGGACCACGTCCTCGCCCCGGCCCGCTGGACGGTCAGCGATGTCGCGCCGGCGATGGTCGAACGGGCACGGGCCGGGCTCGGCATCGCCGCCGATTATCGCGTCATCGATGGCGAGGCGGTCGATCCGCGGCTGGGTCCGTTCGATTTGATCGCATCGGGCATGGCCTTTCAATGGTTTGCCGACCTGTCCGGAGCGCTGGCGCGGCTGGCGAATCTTCTGGCGCCCGGCGGCCTGCTCGCTTTCTCCACCATGGCGGCGGGCAGCTTCGCCGAGTGGCGAGCCGCGCTGGAAGCCGAAGGGCTCGGATCGGGTACGCCCGACTATCCTGATCGCAAGACACTCGCCGCGCTCGCGCAGCCCGGCCTGCGCGCGGAGGTCGCCGTTATCGACATGCCGCAGCAACAGCCCGGCGCCCGGGCCTTCCTGGGCCGGCTGAAGGCGATCGGGGCGGGTACGCCCGCGCCGGACTACAAGCCGCTCCCGCCAGCCGCGCTGCGCCGTGCGATGGCGCGGTTCGACGCGGGCCCGCGCGTCGCCACCTACCGGCTGGGCTTCTGCCTGTTCAGGAAGGTCGACGGAGCGCCTTTTCATCGCGGGACATGCCGATCCAGCCGGAGCGCTTCGAGCGAAACATGAGCGCGTGTGGCGGGGGACAGGAGAAGGGAAGTCCCGGCTTTCGCCAGGTGACGGGCGAGGGGATCAGCCGCTGTTCCTCAACGCCGTCGCGATCGCATTGATGGACAGCTGGATGCCCTCGCGGACACGGGGGTCGTCCTCGCCCGAGCGGTGGCGCTTGAGCAACTCGATCTGGAGCAGATTGAGCGGCTCGATATAGGGAAGGCGCAGCCGAATCGACTGGTCAAGCGCCGGATTCTTCTGGAGCAGCCTGGTCTGACGGGTGATCGACAGCAGCGAGTCCTGGGTCATCTGCCAGCCGTCGCGGATCCGGCCGAAGATCGCCTGGCCCAACGCCTGGTCGTCGACCAGCGCGACATAGCGTTCGGCGAGATCCATATCGGATTTGGCGAGCACCATCTCCAGATTGGCGAGGGTCGACTGAAAGAAGGGCCACGCCTCGAGCATCTCGCGCAGAAGTCCGATGTCCTTGTGGCCCTTGAGGCCCTGGCCGACGCCGAACCAGCCGGGCAGCATCACCCGTGCCTGCGCCCAGCTGAACACCCAGGGGATTGCGCGCAGATCCTCGATCCGGTCGCTCTTGGTGCGGCTTGCCGGGCGCGATCCGATCTTGAGGTCGGCAATCTCGGCGATCGGGGTCATCTGGCGGAAGAAGGTGCGGAAGCCGTCGGTCTCATAGACGAGGCCGCGATAGGCCTTGAACGCGGTTGCTGAAATCTCGTCCATGGCGGCGTGGAAGCGCTTCGCGTCGGCGGGCTTGAGCGCGGCCTCCTCAAGAGTGGCGAGCAGCGTCGCCGAGGCCATCGCCTCGAGATTGGCCGAAGCACTTTCGCGCGTTCCATATTTCGCGGCGATCACCTCGCCCTGTTCGGTGATGCGGATACGGCCCTGCACCGTGCCGTGGGGCTGGGCGAGAATCGCCGCGAAGCTCGATCCGCCGCCGCGCCCGACGGCGCCGCCACGGCCGTGGAACAGCTGGATCGCCGTCCCTGCCCCGCCGAAGACGGGCTTGAGCGCGCTCGACGCCTCGTGCAGGCTCCACACCGAGGTGAGATAGCCGCCGTCCTTGTTCGAATCCGAATAGCCGACCATCACCTCCTGGTGTCCCCGCGCAGCGGTCACCGCGGCGACCTCGGGGAGAGCGAACCATCTGGTCATGATCTCGGGCGCACGCTCGAGGTCGCCGATCGTCTCGAAAAGCGGCACCGCCATGATCGCGGCCTGAGGCGAATCGCCGGGGATGTAGAGCCCGGCCTCCTTGAGCAGGACGTTGACCTCGAGCATGTCCGAGACATTGTCCGCCTTGGAGATGATATAGGTGGCGATCGCCTGCGGACCATAGAGCCGGTGCGCCTCGGCCGCCGCGGCGACGATCGCCAGCTCCGACAGAGTCTCCTCGGTATAGGTGCCGAACGGCGTGCGCAGCAGCCGCTTCGAGGCGAGCTCGGTGCGCAGCAGCTCGACCCGCCTCTCCTCGTCCAGGCCCAGATAGTCGGGCTCGACCCCGGCGACCTTGAGCAGATCGGCGATCACCCGCTCATGGACGTCGGCATTCTGACGCATGTCGAGGGTGGCGAGATGGAAGCCGAAGGTCTCGACCGCGCGGATCAGCCGGCCCAGCGAACCGCTGCCGGACAGCGACCCCGCTCCGGTGCGGTTCAGTGCATGGGCGATCTCGACCAGGTCGGCGCGCAGCGAAGCGGGATCCTTATAAGGGCCTTCCTCGGCGTTGGTGGCGGGCAGCCGGGCCGGGGTGTGGCCGGTCAGCTTCTCATAGGTTTTCGACAGCCGCGAATAGATGCCCGTGATCGCGCGGCGATAGGGCTCGTCGCTGCGGGTCGAGCTCTTGTCGCCCGAGGCTTCGGCGAGCTTCTCGACCTCCCAGGTGACCTCGGCCAGCTCCGTCGAGATCGACAGCTCGGCGCCGAGCTCGTGAAGCTGGCGGAGATAATAGCCGATCACCGTCTCGGCGGCGCGCGCCAGCGCGAAGCGCAGCGATTCGGCGTTGACGAAGGGATTGCCGTCGCGATCGCCGCCGATCCAGCTCCCGGGGCGCAGGAAGCTCGCCGGACGGTGGCCGAGCGCTCGCTGCCAGCGCGAATAGAGCGCGGGCAGGGTGGGCAGGAAGATGTCACGCAGATAGGCGAGCGCGGTCTCCACCTCGTCGGCGACGTAGAGCTTCTCGCGGCGGAGCGGACGGGTCTGCCAGAGCAGCGCGATCTGACGGTAGATCGCCTGGTCGATCAGGTCGCCGTCGGCGGTCTCGATCCGGCCGATATCCTTGAGAGTCATGAGCTCGGCGATCTTGTTGCGATGGTCGATCATGCTCTTGCGCCGCACCTCGGTCGGGTGGGCGGTGAGCACCGGCGCGACCAGCGCCTTGTCGAGCATCTCTACGACGTCCGAGCGCGAGATGCCCTGCTTCTCGAGCCGGTCGAGCGCGGCGGCGACGTCGGCACCGGGCTCGGCGGCCACCCCCTGGCGGTCCTCGGCGAGATTGGCGAGCATCGAGAAGAGCATGAAGCCCCTCACGAAAGCGAGCGTGTCGTCCAGACTGAGCGCGTCGAGCCCGGAATCGATGCTGTGCGCGTCGACGATCCCGCGTGCGCGGTCGACCGAGGCCGATCGGATATATTCGATCCGGCGGAAAAGCTGATCGCCGCCATAGGCCTTGATCACGTCACCGAGCAGGCGTCCGAGGAACCGGATATCAGGATTCTGGGTGATCGGCGGGGCGCTGGACATCGTTGAATGCTGCGCCGCAATAAAATTGGCGTCAATCCCTCATGATGTTGCCCGGCGATGCCGGCGAAAAGGTTAGGCGAAAATCTCCTCGAGGAAATTGCGCATCGATTGCCAGCTGCGCCCGTCGAACCGGGGGCTGTACATCCCCTCCCGCGCGGGGTTGGTGAAGGCGTGGACGGTATGGCCATAGGCGTGGATCTGCCAGTCGGCGCCCGCCTCGGTCATCTCTTTCGCGAGCCCCAGCACGGTTTCGGGCGGATCGAGCGGATCGTCCCAGCCGTGGAGAACGAGGATCTTCGCCTTGATCCGGTCATGGGGGAAGGGAGGCGGATCGTAGAGGCCGTGGAAGCTTACCACGCCCGTCACATCGGCACCGCTCCGGGCGAGATCGAGCACGCATTTGCCGCCGAAGCAGAAGCCGATCGCGGCGACTCGCCGGGGATCGACCGGAGCGTCGGCCGCGACGGCGGTATCGAGCGCGAACAGCAGCCGGGTCTTGAGCTCCACGCGGTCGGCATTGAGCGCCTCCATCGCCGCGCGCGCCTCGTCGGCAGTGTCGGGCCAGTGGCCGAGGCCGTAGAGATCGATCGCGACGGCGACATAGCCGAGTTCGGCGAGGCCGCGTGCCTTGGCTTCCTCGAAGCCGGTGCGGCCCATGAAGGTGCCGGCGATCAGAACGACCGGGCGGGGCGCGGGGCTGCCATCGTCCCAGCTGGCGAGGCCTTCAAAGGTGATCCCGCCATGAGCATGGCGGAGCGGCTTGCTGACGATCGGCATGGCGGCGGCTCCTCCCGAGAAGGCCAGCTTTCTCCGTGTCGATCCGCCAATGCAAGGGTGACAGGCGGTCACTCCCCGACTAAGAGGCGCGTTTCGCCGCGCAGAAGAGGAATTCATGCCCACCCTCGTCCTGATCCGTCACGGCCAGTCGGCCTGGAATCTCGAAAACCGCTTCACCGGATGGTGGGATGTCGATCTGACGGAGAAGGGCGCCGCCGAGGCCAAGGCGGCGGGCGAGCTCATGGCCGCGCGCGGCCTCGATTTCGACATCTGCTACACAAGCCTCCAGACCCGTGCGATCAAGACGCTCAACATCGCGCTCGAGGCGATGGTGCGGCTGTGGCTGCCGGTCGAGAAGGACTGGCGGTTGAACGAGCGCCATTATGGCGGGCTGACCGGCCTCGACAAGGCCGAGACCGCCGCCAAGCATGGCGCCGCGCAGGTCAAGATCTGGCGCCGCAGCTTCGATACGCCGCCGCCGGTGCTCGATCCGGGGAGCGAGTTCGATCTGAGCAAGGATCGCCGCTATGCTGGCATCGCTATCCCGCGGACCGAGAGCCTCAAGGATACGATCGCGCGGGTGCTGCCCTATTGGGAAGCCAAGATCGCTCCCGATCTCAAGGCGGGCAAACGGGTGCTGATCTCGGCGCACGGCAATTCGTTGCGTGCGCTGGTCAAGCATCTCTCGCATATTCCCGACGGCGAGATCACCGAGCTCGAAATCCCGACCGGCCAGCCGATCGTCTATGAGCTGAACGACGATCTGAGCGCCGGGGATCGCTATTATCTGTCGGAGCGCTGACGACGTCCCGTCGTCATGCCGGGAAAGCGAATGACGGAGTGCCAAGGGGTAGCATATGGCCGAACGACCATTGATCGGGATCATCATGGGGAGCCGCTCCGATTGGGAGACGATGAGCCATGCCGCCCGGACACTCGAGGCGCTTGGCGTGCCGCACGAGACGCTCGTCGTCTCGGCGCACCGCACTCCCGACCGGCTCTATGATTATGCGCGATCGGCGGCCGGGCGTGGCCTGCAGGCGATCATCGCGGGCGCGGGCGGCGCGGCGCATCTCCCTGGCATGACCGCCTCGATGACGCGGCTGCCTGTGCTCGGCGTGCCGATCGAATCCAAGGCGCTCAAGGGCATGGACAGCCTGCTTTCGATCGTCCAGATGCCGGGCGGCGTTCCCGTCGGCACCCTTGCGATCGGCAAGCCCGGCGCTATCAACGCCGCGCTGCTGGCGGCGGCGATGCTCGCCAACAACGATCCCGCGCTCGCCGGCCGGCTCGACGCCTGGCGGGCGAAGCAGACCGCCGACGTCGCGGTCGAGCCGTTCGACTGATCCCGGAGCATGATCCCGCCAGGTAAGACGATAGGCATCATCGGCGGCGGCCAGCTCGGCCGGATGCTGAGCATGGCGGCGGCCAATCTCGGCTATCGCAGCGCGATCTACGCGCCCGAGCCGAGCGGCCCGGCGGCCGATGTCGCGTCTCGCTGGATGCAGGGCAATTATGACGATGTCGATGCGCTCAAGGCTTTTGCCGACACCGTCGAGATCATCACCTACGAGTTCGAAAATATACCGGTCGGCCCGCTCGAAGCGCTGCGGGTGCCGCTCGCACCGCACCCGCGCGCGCTGGCGACCGCGCAGGACCGGGCCACCGAGAAGGCGTTCGTCCAGGCGATCGGCGGCCGGCCAGCGCCTTGGGCGGTGGTGTCGAGCCGCGAGGACCTGGACGCAGCGTTGGAGCTGATCGGCGCGCCCGCGATCCTCAAGACCCGCCGCTTCGGCTATGACGGCAAGGGACAGGCGCGGCTCAAGGAGGCCGCCGACGCCGACGAGGCGTGGGCGGCGATCGGCTGGCAGCCCGCGGTGTTCGAAGGCCTGGTCGAGTTCGAACAGGAGTTCTCGCTGCTCGTGGTGCGCGGCGCCGACGGTGGGATCGCGACCTGGGATCCGGTGCTCAACGTCCATGAGGACGGCATCCTCGCGCTCTCGACCGTGCCAGCCGCGCTGGCTCCCGCCACCGTCGAGGCGGCAAAGGCGCTGGCCGGGAAGATCGTCACCGAACTCGACTATGTCGGCGTGCTCGCGGTCGAGTTCTTCGATACCGTCACTGGCCCCGTCTTCAACGAGATGGCGCCGCGCGTCCACAATAGTGGCCACTGGACGATCGAGGGGGCGGTCACCTCGCAGTTCGAGAATCATATCCGCGCGATCTGCGGGCTGCCGCTGGGATCGACCGCGCGCGCCGCGCCCCGCGTCGAGATGCGCAACCTGATCGGCGACCAGGCCGGCGACTGGGACATGATCCTGTCGGACCCGGCTGTCCACCTCCACCTCTACGGCAAGGGCCAGGCACGGCCCGGCCGCAAGATGGGGCATGTGACGAAGCTGTTCTTCGAATAGCCCCTCTTCTCCCGGCCGGGAGAAGATTTCAATCCATGGCCGCCAATATCTCGGCGATCGGCATGAAGGCGAAGGCGACCGCGCTGTCGGACACGCCGTAGGGCAGGAACAGATTGTCCTCCTGCCGCATCGCGCCGCAGGTGTAGACGACGTTCGGCACATAGCCCTCGCGATCGTCATCCGCCGCGGCCAATATGGGCTGCGGCGTGCGGCCCATGACCTTCGACGGATCCTCCTTGTCGAGCAGCACGGCGCCGATCGCGTATTTGCGCATCGCGCCCACGCCATGGGTCAGCAGCAGCCAGCCCTCGTCGAGCTCGATCGGCGGGCCGCAATTGCCGATCTGGATGAACTCCCAGGGATAGCGGGGCGTCAACATCAGCTCGCCCTCGCCCCAGTGGGTCAGGTTGTCCGATCGCAGCAGAAACAGATTCTCGCCGTCCTGGCGCCCGATCATCGCATAGTCGCCGCCGATCCGGCGCGGGAACAGCGCCATCCCCTTGTTGCGTGCGGCGGGGCCGCTCATCGGGATGAGGTCGAAGCTCCGGAAATCACGGGTGCGGAGCATCTCCGACTGGATCTGCCGCGAGTCAAAGGCCGTGTAGGTACCGATATATTCGAAGTCGCCGCCGCCATGGTCGAAATGGACCAGCCGCAGATCCTCGAGGCCATTGGCCTGGGCACGGGTAATCGGAAACAGCACGGTCCCCGAAATGGTGCTGTCGCGATGGCGGAAGATAGTCACCGGGCCGTTCGGCACCTCCTCCTCGCCGTCGGCGGTGTCGGCGGCCGTCGCGAAGGGCGGCTCGGGCGAGAGCCACAATTGGGCGTCGCGCGAGATGATCCCCTCGCGGAAGGCGACCGAGCTGATATGTCCTTCGCCGACCGCGCGCAGCGACAGGATGATGCGGGTGGCGCCGTGGCTGAGACCGGTCTGGTCGGGATGGGGGACCGCGCTCGGATTCATCAGCGCGGCTGCCGCATAGCTATATTCGTGACAGAAATAGGCGCCGATCAGCTGCTTCGTGGTATCGTCGAGGCCGGCCTCGTCGATCTCCACCTGGGCGGTGATCTCCTCGTAGCGGGACAGGAACACGCGCCGCGTCTGCCAATGGCGCGCCTCGAAGTCCCTGAGCACCAGCTCGAGCTGATGGGATTTCTCGACATCGGACAAGCGGAGCACATTTTCGACCAGCCGCTCTGCGCGGCTCTGCGCTCCCCCATTGGCCTGCCATACCAGGTGAAACGGCCGGACCACCACGCGCGATGCATCGGCGCGCAGCCTTAATGGGAGCGTTTGACCAGCCAGCAATTTCACGCCCCGCTAAGAGTTCACACCTGAGCCGCAACGATCTCCTGAGCCAACCGGTTCCCTGAAGAATCGGCCGCCGCGGCGCGGCCCAGCCTCAGCATTGCACAATTGGACAGCTGGAAGGCAAGGATCGACTCGGCGCCCTGGTTGCGGTTGACACCGCGGGGCATCAGCCCGTCGTAACAGCCGCCATCCTCCCCCGTCGCCAGCGCGATACCCACGTCGTTACGGCCCAGGAACCAATCATAGGCCGTCTTCGCATGCGCCAGCCAGATCGGGTCGCCGGTGACCGCGAAGGCCGCGGTGCAGGCGTCGATCGTCGCCTGAGCTTCGAGCGGCTGCTGATCGAAGGGCAGCGGTTCGGCATAGCGGCGGCCGAAGCTTTCGCTGCCGACCGCGCGGAAATGCCCCTCGTCCGCCGTCTGGCGATCGATCAGCCAGCTCAGCGCGACTAGCCCAGCATCGAGAAAGTCCTGGCGGTCGAGCACGCGGCCGGCATGCAGCAACGCTTCGGGCAAGCGGGCGTTGTCATAGGCGAGAACGTCTTCGAACCAGACCCACCCGGGCCTGCGCCACCTCGATAGCCTCGCCAGCAGCACCTCGCCATGCCAGACGAGCCGTGGCGAGACGTCCGCCGGGCAGTGGCGCGTCCCGCTCAGCGCCGCCAGGCCGAGCATGACGAACGCGCGCGAGCGCGCGGCGCCGAAGCCTTCGGTGGACGGCAGGCAACGGCTGAGCAGATGCCTCGCCCAATCGCGATATTGCGGGTGCGGATGATCGCGTGCCGTGACGCCCAGCGCCCAGACGGCACGGCCGCGGCTGTCCTCCGAACCGATATCCTCGCACCAGCCGCGATCGAAGCGCATGAAATTCCGAAAGCCGCCGGCCTGCTCGTTCCAGGCATGCTCGACGAAGCCGCCGTAAATCGAGGACCAGCGCTCCCGCACCACCTCGTCAAGGTCCTCGATCTGCGTGACGAGCATGAGCGCGCGGGCATTGTCGTCGAGGCAATAGCCATGATTGCGGTCGGGTATGCTGAAACGGCCATGCTGGAGGATGCCGGTGTCGTCGCTCATCCGTGCGACGGCGCGCAGATCGGGCGGCCGGATCTCGCGGGTGTGCTTGGCGGCGGTCCGGATGAACGGGCGGCCGCGTGCCTTGGCCAGCAGCGATACGACGCGGTCCGCGGATTTCTCCCACAGCATGCCGCGTCCGCGGGCATAGGCCCGGCTCGCATAACGAGCGCGCAAATCATCGTCGTCGAGAAGCGATACGATCGAGGTGGCGAGCGCGGCGCTGTCCCGGAACGGGACCAGGATGCCATGGTCGCCGGACAATATCTCGCGCGCATGGACATAGGGGGTCGAGACGATCGGCTTGCCCATGCCGATGGCATAGCTCAGCGTGCCCGAGGTCACCTGCGCCGGATTATTATAGGGCGTCACATAGATGTCGGCGGCCTGCAGATAGTCCAGCAGCCGGGGCAGATCGAGATAATCGTCGAGGAAGCGGACATGTTCGGTGACGTCCAGCGAGGCCGCGAGCGCCTTAAGGCCGTGCCGCAGCTTCTCGCCCTCTCGCCTCACCAGATTGGGGTGGGTCGCGCCGAGCACGAGATAGAGCGTCTCGGGATGGCGTTCGAGGATCGCCGGCATCGCCCGGATCATCGTGTCGATGCCCTTGTCGGGCGCGAGCAGCCCGAAAGTCAGGATGAGCTTGCGGCCTTGGAGGCCGAAGCGGGGCTTGATCTCGGCGGTCGGTACGAGCGGCCGATCGGGTACGCCATGCGGTATCACGCTGATCCGCTCGGCGGCGACGCCATAATGGTTCACGAGAATGTCGCGCCCGGATTCGGCCATGACGATCAGATGCTCGGCCCGATCGATGATCGCCCGGAAGACCTGGTCCTCGTCCGCGTTAGGACGTTCGAGGACGGTGTGAAGCGTCACGACGAGCGGCATCGACGAGCGTTCGAGCAAGTGGAGGATATGGCTGCCGGCCGGACCGCCGAAAATGCCGAACTCGTGCTGCAGCCAGATCGCCTCGGCGCCGCTGGCATCGATCGCCTGCGCCGCCGCCGCGTATTCGACGCGGTCTTCGGTGACGATCGTACGGATATGGTCCGGATAGACGATCGACCCTGCGCCGTCGTCCATCGCATAATAGTCGATGCGCAATTGGGAATGGCGCGACGTGAGCGCGCGATGGCAGTCGGCGGTGTAGGTGGCGATCCCGCACCGGCGCGGAGGAGCATTGCCGATCAAGGCGATGTGCGACGGCAGGCTTTCGAGGCCGTTGGTTCCCAGGACACTCGTCATCCGGTTCATGCGTTCCGATCTCCCGCTCGCGGGAGGTCGTGATTCCCCCCGTTCGACAGCTTAACGAGCGACTCGGTCGACCGGTTGCATCGCCGCAATTCCACCGCGTTGGTTTTGCGACCAGCTGATTTAGCATTATGTCAAAAAGGGATTTTTTCTAAATGCAAATTAGGTGCAGTGCGAAACAACCATGCCCAGGCATAGAATCTCTCGTCTCTCTCCTCTGCACGCGGAGAGCTGTGGAGAAAGCGTTGCTTCGCTCTTCTTCATTGCCGACCGGCAGGACTTGTGCGGTGCGGGCGGCCGCGCGGGAAGGACATCCCCATGGCGGAAGAGTTCGACGCCGGAAAGCCGAATGACTCGCGCGGCCGAATTGCGAACCGATCGGCCGACTCGATCAGGCGTGGCCCTTCTGGAAGATCGCGTCGAGCTCATGGTCCGACAGCGGCTCGACGAACTGGCAGCCCGCCTCGAAATCGTTCGACCAGATAACCCGGGCGCGCACGACCTCCGCATTGGGCAGCTTGAGCGTGATCATCGATGAGGGCGGCAGGTCGCAATAGACCTCAAGCCGCGCGCCGCGCCTGGTCATGTCGACCACGCGGCACAGCGCGCGCTCGGGCAGGCCTCCCGTGCCGTAGCGCGCCCTGATGTCAGCCGGCACGCGTTCCTCCGCGCGGCGCGAGCGGCCGACGACGGTGACTTCGGACGAAAACATCTGTCGGTTCTCCATGACGGATCATGGCTAACACGTCGTTTATTACCTTTGTGTAAAGGTGGAACGGAGCTTTGCATGTGCGTCGGTGGACCCGGGCCGACCCGGAATAGGTGGCGTCAGGCTACTCCCGCCGCACACCCGTCATCTCCGCCTTGCCGAAGGCTCCCATCGTCACCGTGCCCGCCAGCCGGTCGCCATCGACCACCACCTTGCCGACCAAGGTCATCGGCATGGGTTTTCTCGTCGGCATCTTCCAGATCAGCCGGTCGCCGTCGATCCGGCCGTCTATCACCGGCAGCTCTCCGATATCGGCGACATTGCTGCCGGTGAAGCGATCGCCGTCGCGAACGATGGTGAAGACCGACGCCTGCTCGCCGAACGGCGCGCGGGTGACGCAATCCCAGACTTCCTCGTTCCTCGCAGTCGTCATTTGCCGGCCGAGACCTTCTCGACGGGAAGGCCGAGCGGCTTGAGCTGAGGCTCGACCTTGGCGGCATCGCCGACGACCACCCATATAAGCTCGTCGGGGCGGATCGCCGCGCGTGCGGCAGCGTCCATCTGGGCGGCCGTCATCGCGCGGTAGCGGACCGGCAGCTTTTCATAATAATCGTCGGGACGGCCGAGCGTGTCCATCGTCAGAAGCGCGCCAAGCAGATCGCTCGACGTTTCGAACGAGCCCGGCAGCGACCGGATCTGGCCGTTGATCGTGCGCTCGCGCTCGTCGGGCCTGACGCCGTCCCGGGTCAGAAAGGCTTTCATGTCGGCTATCGCGGTGGCGATCGAATCGCCCGTCTTGTCGGTCTGCACCGGCGCCACGAAGTAGAACGGCATGGTCTCGCGCAACATCGAGGCCTGGCTGAAGGCGCCATAGGCCCATCCCTTGGTCTCGCGCAGGTCCATGTTGAGCCGCGACAGGAAGCTGCCGCCGACCACCTCGTTGGCGGCGGCCAGGGCGAGCGGGTCGTCGGTACCCCTGGTGGGGAGGAGCTGGCCAGCCATGATGTAGCTTTGCGGGCTCTGCGGCCGGTCCACCAGCACGATTCGGGGAGTCCTCGCCATTCTGTCCGTGCGGAAGACCTTGACGCCCTTGGGCGTGGCGGGCTTGGTCCAGGTACCGAAGCGCGCCTCGAGGAGCGGCTTGAGCTCGGCGAGGGTCGTGTCGCCGACCGCGAAAATCTTGGCGTTGTCGGGACGCAGCCAAGCCTGGTGGAAGCCGAGCAGGTCGGCGCGGGTCACCGCCTTGACACCTTCCTCGGTGCCGCTGCCCGACAGCGGCACGCCATAGGGATGGCCCGGCCCGAACAGCAGCGGCGGCAGCGTCCGCCGGGCAACGCCGCGCGGCTGGGCGTTTTCGGCGGAGATGCTGGCGAGGATCTGGGCACGCAGCCGCTCGATCTCCGCCGGAGCGAAGGTCGGCCGCTGGACGATGTCGGCGAGCAGGTCCAGCGACGGCGCCAGATTCGCCTTCAGGGCGAACATCGACACGCTGGTCCGGTCCATCGTCGAGCTCGACGAGATCTGCGCGCCGAGGCGCTCCTGCGCCTCGGCGATGCCGATCGAGTCGAGCTTGCCCGCGCCCTCGTCGAGCAGCGAAAGCATCAGCCCCTGGGTGCCGAGCTTGGCCTTGGGATCGGCGGCGTTGCCCGCGTCGAACGCGACCGAGACGCGCACCGTAGGCACCGTCGTACGCCTGGCAAAGACGACCTGGATGCCGTTCGCCAGCGTGGTGCGCTCGATATCCGGGAAGGTCAGGTCCTTGATCGCCTCGACCGGCGGCGGCGAGGAGCGGTCGACGGCCGCGAGCGGTTTCGAGCCGACCGGGAGGACCGGCGCGGCGCCGCCGTCCTCATATTTGGGGTTGCGGTAAAAGGCCGGGCTCATGCCCTCGCGGGCGCTGCCGCCGGCTACCGCCATGTCGGCTTCGGTCCGCTCGCCGGGTTCGACCACCAGCCGATAGGAGGGACGGCCGAGCCACTTCTGCACCGCGGTGCGGACGGCCGCGGGCGTGGCCGCGGCGGCGGCGGCAAGGTCCTTCTTGTACTTCTGCGGATCTTTCGAATAGATCGCCCCCTCGGCCAGGGTGACCGCCTTGCCGCTGAATCCGCCGACCGTCTCGAGCCCGGCGATCTCGCCCGCCACCTGCTTGGTCGCGGCGCGCTGGACCTCGTCGGCGGTCGGGCCGTTCCTGATGAAGTCGGCGATCAGATCGTCGAGCTGCTTCGCGACGAGCTTGGCATCGACGCCGGGACGCACATCGGCGGTGATCTCGACGAAGGAGACCTTCTCGAACGGCTGAACCTGGGCGGTCACCGAGACCGCGGTCTTCTCCTTGCGGACCAGCGCGTTGTCGAGCCGCGACGAGGCGAGGCCGCCAAGCACGTCCATGCCGATGTCGAGCGGGATGACATCGGGATCGTTGAGACCCGGCACCACCCAATGCCGATAGATGCGCGTCTGGGCGACCCGGTCCTTCATCACCTGATCGACCGGCGCCTTCAGCGTGGGGACACCGGCCTCCGGCCGCCGCGTCTCGGGTCCCCGCGGGATGTCGCCGAACCATTTCAGGACCTTGGCCCGGGCGGTCGCCGCGTCGATGTCGCCGGCGAGCACCAGCACCGCGTTGTTGGGGCCGTAATGGGCGCGGAACCAGCTCTTGACGTCATCGAGGCTGGCGGCGTTGAGATCGGCCATCGAGCCGATCGTCGAGTGGCGGTAGGGGTGCCCCTCGGGAAACAGCGCAGCGAGCTGGGCATATTCGACCAGCCCATAGGGCTCGTTGTCGCCCTGGCGCTTCTCGTTCTGGACGACGCCGCGCTGGTTGTCGAGCTTGGTCTGGTCGATGGCCCCGAGCAGGTGGCCCATGCGATCGGATTCGAGGAACAGCGTCATGTCCAGCGCGCCGGTGGGCACCGTCTCGAAATAGTTCGTGCGGTCGAACCAGGTGGTGCCGTTGAGGTCGGTCGCGCCGATCGATTCCAGCGGCTTGAAGAAATCCTCATTGGCATTCTCGGACCCGTTGAACATGAGATGCTCGAACAGATGGGCAAAGCCGGTCCGGCCCTTGGGCTCGTCCTTCGAGCCGATATGATACCAGACGGACACCGCGACGACCGGCGCCTTGCGGTCGGTATGGACGATGACCCTGAGGCCATTGTCGAGCGTGAAGGCTTCGTAGGGTATGTCGACCGCTTTCACCAGGGTGGCAACCGAGGCGGGCTGGACGGCGGAGGCGGCGGGAGCGGGGGCGGTCAGCGAGGTTGCGAGCAGCAACGCGGCGATGGGACGGAACAGGCTGCGGCGCATCAGGGAACTTTCCGAAAATGGAAGGATTGGCGCCACTTTAGCCTGTGGCGCGGCGGGTGCAATGTTCGTGTAATACGGAGGCCGAACAGGCGATGCGTTCGTCCGACGCGACGCTAGTTCGGCACGGCGCGAGAGGCTTGTGTTGCAGATTGGCAACACCATATGGAGCGGATCAGAGACAGGGATCAGGCATGAACCTCGAAAAATTCACCGACCGCGCCAAGGGCTTTCTCCAGTTGGCGCAGACCGTGGCGATCCGGATGAGCCATCAGCGGATCGCGCCCGAGCATCTGTTGAAGGCGCTGCTCGAGGATGAGCAGGGCATGGCATCGGGCCTGATCAAGGCGGCGGGTGGCGATCCCGGCGTCGCGATGCGCGAGACCGATGCGGCGCTCGCCAGGATTCCGGCCGTTTCGGGCGGCGGCGCGCAGCAGACGCCGGGCATCGACAATGATCTCGCCCGCATCCTCGATCAGGCCGAGCAGATCGCCCAGAAGGCGGGTGACTCCTATGTCACGGTCGAACGGATGCTGCTCGCGCTGGTGCTGGCGAGCACGTCGGCGGCGGGCAAGGCGCTTGGCCAGGCGGGCGTGCGCGCCGAAGCCCTCAACGGCGCGATCAACGAGCTGCGCGGCGGCCGCACCGCCGATACCGCGAGCGCCGAGGACCGTTACGACGCGCTCAAGAAATTCGCCCGCGACCTGACCGCGGCGGCGCGCGAGGGCAAGCTCGATCCGGTGATCGGGCGCGACGAGGAGATCCGCCGCACCATCCAGGTGCTGGCGCGGCGCACCAAGAACAATCCCGTGCTGATCGGCGAACCCGGCGTCGGCAAGACCGCGATCGCCGAAGGGCTGGCCTTGCGCATCGCAAATGGCGACGTGCCCGACGGGCTCAAGGACCGCAAGGTAATGGCGCTCGACATGGGCTCGCTGATCGCCGGCGCCAAATATCGCGGCGAGTTCGAGGAGCGGCTGAAAGGCGTGCTCGACGAGG
>CAMLSA010000031.1 GCA_946482655.1 uncultured Sphingomonas sp.
CCCCCCCCCCACCCCCCCACTCTCTCCCTACACGACGCTCTTCCGATCTCCGCGCCCTGGCGGGACGGTGGCGCGCATAGGCGATCCAGGCGAAGAGCGGGCAGAGCAGCAGCGCGAACGGCAAGGTGAAGGCGCTCGCGACAAACAGCCAGACGCCGATCGTGACGCCCGGAGATATGGTCGGCGCGCGCATCGCAAGCTCGATCGCCGGATACAGCGCCGCCAGGTAGATCAGGCTGGCCGCGGCAAGGAGGACGAAGAGGCCGCGATCGGGCCGGGGCCGCGGCGCCGCATCGTTCCTGGCCATCGCCTCATCCTCCTTGCCTTCACTCCGCCGCCTCGGCCGCCGGCGGTTCGCGCCAGGCGAGAACGGGTTTCCGCGCCGCCGCCGTCTCGTCCAGCCGCCGCCGGGGCGCGAAGACCGGGGCGGCCTTCAGCGCCGGATCACCGGCCCTGGCCCGCTCGGCCACTGAACGCAGGGCACCGATGAACTGATCCAGCGCCGCCTTGCTTTCGGTCTCGGTCGGCTCGATCAGCATCGCGCCGTGGACGACGAGCGGAAAATACATCGTCATCGGGTGGAAGCCCTCGTCGATCAGCCCCTTGGCAATATCGAGCGTGGTGAAGCCCTGGGCGAGCCCATGATCGCTGAACAGCGCCTCGTGCATGCACGGGCCGCTGTCCCCGAACGGCGCGTCGAGGATATCGTCGAGGCTGCGCAGCACATAATTGGCATTGAGCACCGCATCCTCAGCCACCTGGCGGAGACCATCGGCGCCATGGCTGAGGATATAGGCCAGCGCGCGGGTGAACATTCCCATCTGCCCGTGAAAGGCGGCCATGCGGCCGAAGCTCGATCCATGATGTTCGCCTGCGGTCTCCTCCTCGATGAGGAGATATTTGCCATCCTTCCTGTCGACGAACGGGAGCGGCGCGAAGGGCGCGAGCGCGGCCGAGAAGACCACCGGGCCCGAGCCCGGCCCGCCGCCGCCATGCGGGGTCGAGAAGGTCTTGTGGAGGTTGATGTGCATCGCGTCGATGCCAAGATCGCCAGGCCGCACGCGCCCGACGATCGCGTTGAAATTGGCGCCGTCGCAATAGACCAGGCCGCCCGCCGCGTGGACCGCATCGGAGATCTTCTTCATGTCGCGCTCGAACAGGCCGCAGGTATTGGGGTTGGTGATCATCACCCCCGCGACGTCGGGCCCGAGCCGCGCCTCGAGCGCGCCGAGATCGACCCGGCCTTCGGCGGTCGCCGGGATATTTTCCACCCGGTAGTTGCAGAAAGCGGCGGTCGCCGGGTTGGTGCCATGCGCCGATTCGGGGACGAGGATCACCGAGCGGGCGTCGCCGCGCGCCTCCTGCGCGGCGCGGATCGCCAGCAGGCCGCACAGCTCGCCATGCGCGCCTGCCTTGGGCGCCATCGCCACCGCCGCCATGCCGGTCAGCGCCTTGAGCCACTCGCCGAGCTCATGGATGACGCCGAGCGCGCCCTGCACCGTATCGACCGGCGCGAGCGGGTGGATATCGGCGAAACCGGACATCCGCGCGACCTTCTCGTTGAGCCGCGGATTATGCTTCATCGTACAGCTTCCCAACGGGAAGAGGCCGAGGTCGATCGCGTAGTTCTGCCGGCTGAGGCGGGTATAATGACGCACCGCCTCGGGTTCGGGCAGGCCGGGCAGGCCTATCGGGGCCCTGCGTTCGAGGCCGCCGAGGCGGCTTTTCACCTGGGGCGGTGCGGGCAGGTCGACCCCTGTGCGGGCATAATCGTCGCGCTCGAAGATCAGCTTTTCCTCCAGCATCAGCCCGCGATTGCCGGTGAAGGTCGGCGGGGCGCCGGCCTTGCTGGAGGCTTCCGGACGCGTGACGCGGCCTTCGCTGTTCATGCTCATGCCGCGATCTCCGCTTCGAGGGCCTGGGCCAGGACTTCGACGTCCTCCGTGCTGCTGGTTTCGGTGACCGCTATGACGAGGCCGTTGGCGAGGTTCGTCGCCTCGGGATAGAGCCGGCCGAGCGAAACCCCGGCCAATATGCCCTGTTCGGCGAGCGCGCGGACGACCGGACGCGATTCCTTCGGCAGCCGGAGGGTGAATTCGTTGAAGAAGGGGCCGTTGACCAGCTCGACCCCGGGAATCCTTTCGAGCCGCTCGGCGGCCGCCACCGCGCCGGCATGGTTGAGCACGGCCAGATTGCGCAGACCGGTTTCGCCGAGCAGCGTCAGATGGACCGAGAAGGCGAGCGCGCACAGCCCGGCATTGGTGCAGATGTTCGAGGTCGCCTTCTCGCGGCGGATATGCTGCTCGCGGGTCGATAGGGTGAGGACGAAGCCGCGCTGCCCGTCCGCGTCCATGGTGACGCCCGCCAGGCGCCCCGGCATCTGCCGGACATGTTTCTCGGCGCAAGCGAACAGGCCGACATAGGGGCCGCCGAAGTTGAGCCCGACGCCGAGCGACTGGCCCTCGCCGACGACGATGTCGGCGCCCATCTCGCCCGGCGAACGGATCGCCCCAAGCGACACCGGCTCGGTCACCACCGCGATCAGCAGCGCGCCCCGTTCGTGGCAGCGCGCCGCCAGCTCGGAGAGGTCGGCGACATGGCCGAGGATGTTGGGGTTCTGGACGACGACGCAGCTGGTGTCGCCGTCGATCGCGTCGAGCAGGCGGGACATGTCGCCGCCCGGCGCGCCCGGCGTCAGATCGGGCACGGCGATATCGAGAGCGTCGCCGGTGAAACGCGCCATCGTCCTGGCGAGGCTGACATAATGCGGATGGAGCCCGGCCGAGAGAATCGCCTTGCCGCGCCTGGTCACCCGGCGCGCCATGGTGATCGCCTCCCAGCAGGCGGTCGAGCCGTCATACATCGAGGCGTTGGCGACATCGCAGCCGAACAGCCGGGCGACCTGGGTCTGGAATTCGAACAGCGCCTGGAGCGTCCCTTGCGCGATCTCGGGCTGATAGGGGGTGTAGCTGGTCAGGAACTCGCCGCGCTGGATCAGATGATCCGCGCTCGCCGGGATATGATGCTTGTAGGCGCCGCAACCGAGGAAGAAGGGCGCCTCGCCCGCCGAGAGATTGGCGTTGGCGAGCCGCGCCATGTGCCGCTCGACCGCGAGTTCGGACGCGTGGCTGGCGAGGCCCGCGATCGGGCCGGCGAGGCGGGCCTCCTCGGGAACATCGCGGAAAAGATCGTCGATCGAGGCGGCACCGATCGTCCGGAGCATTGCGGCGCGGTCGGTATCGGTGAGGGGAAGATAGCGCATGGTCTATTTCCTTGGCCCCTCTCTTTCGGATGAGGGGTTGGGGTGGAGCCTATCCGCTGGGTGGGGACTCGTGAAGAAGCCCCACCCCCGGGCCCTCCCCCGAAGGGAAGGGGTGAAGGAGGTCAGAGCGTTTCGCAGAACGCCTTGTACTCGGCGGCGTTCATCAAACCCTCGAGCTCGGCCGCATCGGTCAGCGACAGTCTGAAGAACCAGCCGTCGCCCTCGGGCGCGCTGTTGACCAGCGCGGGGTCTTCCTCGAGCGCGCTGTTGACTTCGCTCACCGTGCCGGTGACCGGGGCGAACACGTCCGAGGCCGCCTTGACCGATTCCACCACGGCGGCCTCGCCGCCCTTGACGACGTTGCTGCCCAGGGCCGGCAGCTCGACGAAGACGATATCCCCCAACTGCGCCTGGGCATAATCGGTAATGCCGACGGTGGCGGTGCCCCCGGCGACCTGAATCCATTCATGCTCATCGGTATAATAGGTCGTCATGGGTCAGCTCCCTTGGCGGACGTAACGGTGTGGGACGAAAGGCATCGGCGCGACCACCGCATCGAGCCGCTTGCCGCGCACCTCGATCTGGAGCGGACGACCGGGCATGGCGCTGCCGGCGTCGACATAGCCCATCGCGATCGGCACCTGCAGCGACGGGCTGAACCCGCCCGAAGTGACGGCGCCGACCTGGGCCGGCCCTTCGAAGATCGGCGCGCCCTCGCGCGCGGGCAGGCGGCCGCTCAGGCGCAGGCCGATCCGCTTGCGCGGCGGGCCCTCGGCGAAATGGCGGCAGACGATGGTGGCACCGGGAAATCCGCCTTCGGCACGACGGCGTCTGGGCACCGCGAAGCCGAGGCCGGCGATCGCCGGGTTTATCGTCGGATCGAGATCGTGGCCATAGAGCGGCAGCCCCGCCTCGAGCCGCAGCGAATCGCGGGCGCCGAGGCCGATCGGCTTGACCTCGGGCTGGGCGGCGATCAGCGAGGCGATCTGCTCGGCATGGTCGGCCGGGATCGATATCTCGAAGCCGTCCTCGCCGGTATAGCCGGACCGGCTTATCCACGCGGGGACACCCGCGATGTCGAATGCGCCCGCGGTCATGAACACGAGCATCTCGACTCCCGGGCAGATGCGGCCCAGCGCCTCGGCCGCCCTGGGGCCCTGCAGCGCGAGGAGCGCATGCTCGTCGAGGTGGTTGAGAGTGAGCTCCTCGGGCAGATATTCGTGGAGATGGGCGATGTCGTCGGCCTTGGTCGCGCCGTTCACGACCAGGTAGAAATCGCCCGCGCGGCGGGTCACCATCAGGTCGTCGAGAATGCCGCCATTGTCGTCGAGCAGAAGCGAATAGCGCATCCGGTCGACGCCGAGGTTGACGATGTCGCCGGGCAGCAGCGCTTCCAACGCCCTGTCGGCCGCGTTACCGCTGATCAGCAGCTGGCCCATATGCGAGACATCGAACAGTCCGGCCGACTCGCGCGTCCAGAGATGCTCCGCGATGATGCCTTCATAGTGAAGCGGCATCTCGTAGCCCGCGAACGGCACCATCCGCGCCCCGCGGGCACGGTGCCAGCGGTCGAGCGGCAATGTCTGGATGATCTCGACGGGATCTTCTGGGGGCTCTGATTCGGTCAACTTGCTTCTCCGTGACGGCCAATGACGCCGGCTGCCCGCTTCAATCGGTGGGCGCCCGCCGGTCATTGCCCCCTCTGTCACGGAACCTGAGAGCATTCGCCGTGTCGGAGCCGACCCGGCTTACCCCTTCGGTGGGATGGTCGGCCATCCAGTTTCCTGGGGCCCGTCCATCCGCTTTCCAGAGTGTCGATCCTGCCCATGCGGTCCGTTGACCTGAGAGATTCCGGGGCGGTTGCTCCTTCGGCGGCTCCGGCTTACGCCGTCGCGCTCTCCCGCATGGCCAGCACCGGTTGCCCGGTGGCGACCGCCACGGCTTGACGTGATGCCCCGGCGGAGTCAATCGCGGATGTGGCGGCGCAGCAAAATGATCCACAGGATTCCGGCTCCCCTCCCGGAGGAGGGAATGTCAGCTCTAGCGCGAAGCGTTGTACGCCAGCTGGCTCTCAGTGAGCTGGAAGCCGACCAGCAGCTCGAAATTGGCCTTGTTGACCGCCTCGCGCACGGCCGGCTCGTTCATCGGGTCGAGCGCGGCGTCGGCGTCGCCGGCCTTGCGCTTGCGGTTGATCCGCTGGACGATCTCCGGGGGCAGGGTCGCCGCGGCGCGCGACACCATCGCGGTCGCCGAGGCGCGGGTGCTGCCGCGCAGCTGGCCGTCGGCGAAATTGATCACCACCTGGCCGACCTGTTTCGATTCGAGCTGGGTGCCGCCGCGCAGCACCGTGGCGAAATAGGGCAGAGTAATGGTGCGCGCGGGGCCAGCCTCGGTGCGGCGCGCCATGACATCGAAGCTCGCGGTCACCTGAATCTGCTCGCCGCCTTCGTTGCACGCCGACTGGAGATTGGCGATATTGGCGGTAACGTCGATCGCCTCGACATTGCGCGAGGCGGCCGGATCGAACAGGGTGATGTCGCCCGTGTAGGTCGCGATCGCCGCGGCCGGACAGGCCGAACGCGCGATCTTGAAGCCGCCGCGCTCGTCGAACTCGGTATCCGTCTTGCAGCCGGCAAGCGTCAGCGCGGCCAGCAGGATCGCGGCCGGGAGGATCGCGGTCGATTTCGAAAACTGCACTTGTACGGCATCCTTCATCATGGTCCGGAGCGATGCGCGCACGCCCGGCAGGTCGCATCGATCATAGGAAGCGGCTTTCGCACAGGCAAGCAATCGCTTAAGGGCGGCCCCATGCTTGACCCGGTAAAGCCTTCTCTCGACCTTCTCGTCGCCGCCCCACGCGGTTTCTGCGCCGGGGTCGACCGGGCGATCCGCATAGTCGAGCTGACGCTCGAGAAATATGGCGCGCCGGTCTACGTCCGCCACGAGATCGTCCACAACAAGTATGTCGTCGATACGCTCAAGTCCAAAGGCGCCGTCTTCGTCGAGGAGCTGGATGACGTGCCCGACGGCGTGCCGGTGGTCTTTTCGGCGCATGGGGTGCCCAGGGCGGTGCCCGAGAAGGCGAGCGAGCGCGGGCTCAACTTCCTCGACGCGACCTGTCCGCTGGTCTCGAAGGTCCATCGCCAGGCCGAGCGCCTGGTCAAGGACGGCCACCACATATTGTTCATCGGCCATGGCGGGCATCCCGAGGTAATCGGCACCTTCGGCCAAGTGCCCGATGGCGTGATGACCCTGGTCGAGACCCTCGCGGATGCCCTAACGGTCGCGCCGCCGGCCGGTCGGCTCGCCTATCTCAGCCAGACCACTCTGTCGGTCGACGACACCGCCGAGATCATCGCCGTGCTGCGCCGCCGCTTCCCGGCGATCGTGGCGCCAAGATCGGACGACATCTGCTACGCGACATCGAATCGCCAGGCCGCGGTCAAGACGATCGCCGAGCAATGTGACGCGATGCTGGTGATCGGCGCGCCCAACAGCTCGAATTCGCTGCGCCTCGTAGAGGTGGCGGGGCGTCACGGGATCAAGGCATGGCTGATCCAGCGCGCCGCCGAAGTCGATTTCGCCTGGCTCGCCGGCGTGCACACGCTGGGCATCACCGCCGGCGCCTCGGCCCCGGAAATATTGGTCCGCGAGCTGGTGGACCTGCTCGCGACGCGCTTCGTCGTTCATGAGCGCGAGGTCGAATCGACCACCGAGGACATGCTGTTCAAGCTTCCCAGGGCTCTGGTGGCGTAGCATGGCCGTCTACACGCAGGTCTCCACCGAGGAGATGATCGCCTTCCTCCACCGCTACGACCATGGCACGCTGATCTCGGCCAAGGGCATCGCCGAGGGCGTGGAGAACAGCAATTATCTGATCGAGACGACCGGCGGCCGCTTCATCCTGACGCTCTACGAGAAAAGGGTGGATGCGGAGGACCTGCCCTTCTTCTGCGCGCTGACCGATCATCTCGCCTCGAAGGGGCTCAACATTCCCCGCATGCTGCGCGACCGGCGAGGCGAGCAGCTCCAGACACTCGCCGGCCGGCCGGCCTGCCTGATCGAATTTCTCAGCGGCGTCTCGGTTACCCATCCCACCCCGGCGCAGGCCTATGCCGCGGGCGGCGCGCTCGGCGACATGCACCGGGCGCTCGCCGATTTCCGGCTGAGCCGGCCCAACAGCCTCGATCTGGCCGGCTGGCACGCGCTCAGCAGCCGTTGCGGCGGGGATCTCGACCATATCCATGCGGGCCTGGGCGAGCGGGTGCGTCGCGAGCTCGCATGGCTTGACGCCAATTGGCCAAGCTATCTCGCCACCGCGGTGATCCATGCCGATCTCTTCCCCGACAATGTGCTGATGCTCGGCGACGAGGTCAGCGGGGTGATCGATTTCTACTTCGCCTGCACCGATATCCGTGCCTGGGATGTCGCGGTGACCCACGCTGCCTGGTGTTTCGAGAATGACGGCACCGGCTATCATGCCGATCTCGGCCGCGCGCTGATCGCGGGTTATGATAGGCAGTTCGGGCTGAGCATCGAGGAGCGGCTCGCCTTTCCGGTCCTCGCGCGCGGCGCCTCCCTGCGCTTTCTGCTCACCCGCGCCTGGGACTGGCTCAACACTCCAGCCGACGCGATGGTGACGCGCAAGGATCCGCTCGCCTTTTTGCGCCGCCTCGATTTCTACGCCGAGGCCGATCCCGAGACTTTGTTGTCGATCTGAGGCCTGTCGATGAGCGAGTTGCCCCTGGTCGAGATCGCGACCGACGGCGCCTGCAAGGGCAATCCCGGGCCGGGCGGCTGGGGCGCGGTGCTGCGCTTCGGCGGGACCGAGAAGGATATCTCGGGCACCGAAAATCCGACCACCAACAATCGCATGGAGCTGATGGCGGCGATTCGCGCATTGGAAGCGCTCAAGAAGCCATGCCGCGTCAAGCTATCGACCGACAGCCGCTATGTGATGGATGGCCTCACCAAGTGGATCCACGGCTGGCGCAAGAATGGCTGGAAGACTGCCGACAAGAAGCCGGTCAAGAATGCCGATCTGTGGCAGGAACTGCTTGACGCGGCGGCACCGCACCGGATCGAATGGATTTGGGTCAAGGGTCATGCCGGCCACCCCGACAATGAGCGCGCCGACAAGCTGGCGAGCGACGCGGCGCTGGGCCTGTAACCATTCCTTCCCCTTTCCAGCGAGGAATTGGTCAGCCCGTCGCGGCCAGCGGCTCCACGAGACCGATCACCACGCCGCCATCGACCAGGACATGCTCGGTCGCGACCAGCGAGAAGCTCGCGTCCTGATCGACATAGCAGGACTGGCGGGTCCGTATGTCGGGATAGAAGCGGGCGAGCATGCCGAGCGAGTCGGTCCAGGTGTCGATGATCGCCTCACAATCCCGGTCGGTGACCGCGCCGGTATCGCCCTCGCCCGCGTGGGCCGAGTCATCGCGGTTGACGCGGTTGTGGCAGCGCCGCAGCGCTACGGCTCGGAAGTCCGCATCTCGGCCGAGCAGTTCGGCCTCTCGGGCGAGCTCAGCGAAGAAGCCGCCCTCGCTGATGTCGGCGCGGCGCTTCAGAAAATCGAAGACATGGTAGCGGCTGGTGCGAGGCGACTTGAAAATCTCGGTCTCGCTCATGTCGATGGAAAGGCAGGCGCCATCGACGAATTCACCGGCGATATGCTCCTCGTCCTTCTTGTGCTCCTTGTGTCGATCGTCCTGGAGAGCGCGGCGGAACACTTCGCCGTCGGCGCCGGCACGTTCGGTGATTAGCGCGAACTCCGGGCGGCGCCCATAGAGGAAGTGGGCGGGCGAGACCCGATCGGCCGGCAGCGGCGGATATAAGGCATAACGATGGAAGACGCCCTGGAAGGCGGGGTTGCGCAGGACCGACTGTGAATGTTGGTGGATGACATAATCCTGCCAGGCGGCCTGCTTGTCGGGACTGACCGGGGCCAACAGATATTCCTTGAACATGGAACCATCCTCGCCAGAGCTGCGCCTGCGGCGCGCTGCGCCGGGCACATCCTATGGACTAAGGTATCGCGCCGAACGTCAGCGTGAACAAGGGGAATCGGAGCGAGATGAGGCCGGCTTTCGCTCCACCACGCGGCGAAGCAATGGGGTCAGGCCCGCGTGCCGCGATGGAAATCCGTTTCCACGACATTGTCGATCGCCTGCGCGATCGGAGCAGGCACCGACCCGAATTCCTGATGTAGCACGGCGCCCAGCGCCCGCGCCTGCTCGAGCAGCTCGTCGAGCACCGCGGGCGGGCATTCGTGGCGTATGCACTGGCGGCCGATTCCCGCTAGCAGGCGCGACAGGCCGAAGCTTCCGAAGCTGTCGAGCAGGGCCCGAATCGCCTCGGCCTCGGCGGCCGCCACCTCCCAGGCCTGGGCACGGACCGCAGCGGCGATGCGCTGGGGCCGGTCGGTCACGTCGAACAGCAGCATCTTCATCAGGGTCGCGGCGTCGTCATGGCCGGCCTGCTCCACCAGCAGGTTGAGCCGCTCGCGATTGAACTTGTCCCCATCCGCTTCGGAGGGCGCGCGTTTGCTCCGGCGCATCTTGGCGATCATGTCGAGCAGTTGCCCCGAGACGATCGGCTTGGGCAGGAAGCTGTCGGCTCCCGCCTCGAAATAGATGCGCCGCCGTTCGGGCTGCGAGTCGGCGCTGATCGCCAGGATCGGCGTGTTGCAGGCCGGCGCGTCGAGCGCGCGGATCGCGCGGGTCGCCGCTATGCCGTCGAGCTCGGGCATCTGCATGTCCATCAGCACAAGATCGAACGATTGCGCGGCGATGGCACCGAGCGCTTTGCGGCCGTCCTCCACCGCCACGACCTGATGCCCTTCGCGGGTGAGCAGGCCCGCCATCAGCCGGCGATTTATCGGATTGTCCTCCGCCAGCAGGATCTGCATGGGCCCGCCGGCACCGTCGGCCGCGATGGCGGCAGCCTCGCCGTCGGCGCGCTTGAACGGCAGCTCGATCGAGAAGGTGGTGCCCTTCCCCGGCTCGCTCGACACCGCGATCGAGCCCCCCATCGCTTCGGCGAGCTGCTGGCTGATCGCGAGGCCGAGGCCGGTGGCGCCCTGCAGCCGCATTCGGGCGGCATCGACCTGTTCGCCGCGCGAAAAGATCCGGCCGAGCACGTCCCGGCCGATGCCTTGGCCGCTGTCGCGGACGATGATCATCCAGTAATCGGCTTCCGCCGCCGAGCGGGTGGGCGACAGCGCGACCGAGACGCTGCCCGCCTCGGTGAATTTGATCGCATTGCCGATCAGGTTGGATAGGAGCTGCTGAAGCCGGGCGGAATCGCCGCGCACCACCACCGGATCGCCGTCCAGTCCATGCGCCTCGAACTCGAGCCCCTTGGCCCCGGCGGCGCCGCCATGCAGGTCGACGGTGGTGCGGATCACCGCCTTGAGATCGAAATTGATGCTTTCGAGCATCACCCGGCCGGCCTCGACCCGCGAAAAATCGAGCATGTCGTCCACCACGCTCAACACCGAGCAGGCGGCGTCGTTGAGCGACTGGAGCAACGGCTGGCGCTGCACGTCAGAAGGATTGCGCCGCAGCGCGTCGATCGAATTGAGCAACCCGTTGAGCGGCGACCTTATCTCGTGGCTCATCACCGCGAGCAGCTCTGCCTTGGCGCGTTCCGCGGCACGAGCCTGGTCGCGCGTGGCGATGAGCGCACGCTCCGTCTCCACTTCCTCGGTGATGTCGCGCATGATGCCGACGATCGTGTTCGGACCGTCGACTTCGGCGGCGGAAAGGACGTGAACCAGCTTGCCGTCGGGCCGGATCCATCGCAGCCTTATGGGCGGCATTCTCCCGGTCCGCTGGGCCTCCTCAAAAGCCAAATCCGCCCTTTCGAGATCGTCTGGATGGTAATATCGGCGAGCGAGACCGAAGGTCAGTGTCACGTCGGGCGAAATGCCCAGCATGCGATACATGTGCGGCGACCAGACGATGGTTTTCCGGGCGCAATCGGAACGCCAGTGGCCGAGCCCCGCGAGCGACTCCGCGAGGAGAAACAGTCGATTGGCATCTTCAATGCTATCGCGCGAAATCGTCTTTGACCCCTTCCGACGACGAGCGGCCAGCCCCCCAGCCCCGAAAGTCCTTTTAGTGGCAGTAGAAGACGAAGGGAAAGCGATAGATGTAAATAGTGGTTAATTTAGACGAAAGACGTAATGCCGGTCCGCCGCCCATTACTGGTTGGGCCGGGTCGCCACATAGGTCGCGCAGGCGATCAACAGGGTGGCGACGATCAGGTCGGCCCACCACACCGGCCGGGCGGACAGCAGCAGCACGACATAGCCTCCCGCCATGCTGACGATGGCGACGATCTTGGCCTTGAGCGGGATCGCGCGGCGCTCGCGCCAGCGGCGGATCGATGTGCCGAACCAGCGGTGATCGAGCAGCCATTGCTCGAATCGGGGGCTCGAATGGCTGAAACAGCCAGCCGCCAGGATCAGGAAGATCGTGGTCGGCATCACCGGCAGCAGCAGGCCGACGAAGCCGAGCGCGACCATCACCCATCCCAGCGTGAACCAGCCCCAGCGCTTGATGGGGCCGTGCATGGAGTCAGAGAGCGCCGTGGCAGTGCTTGTATTTGCGGCCGGATCCGCAGGGGCAGGGCGAGTTGCGGCCCAAGGTCGCGGCGACTTCCGGCGCGATCTGGAAATCCTCGCGGGCCAGGCCCAGCGCGGCCTGCGGCACGCGCGTGGTGATCAGCCCCAACGCGCCGGCATCGCGGTCGGACGAGTCATCCTCGCCCGTCATCGGATCGAGATGGCTGGTGATGAAGTCGGGCATCGGCGGCAGCTCGGCGAAGTCCTGCGGCGCCAGTTCGAAGCGGGCATTGGCGAGGATGCGGGTGACCTCCTCGCGAATCGCGGTGAGCATCCGCTCGAACAGGGCGAAGGCTTCGGACTTATACTCGTTGATCGGAGTCTTCTGCGCATAGGCGCGCAGATGGATCACCTGGCGCAGCGCGTCGAGCGTGGCGAGATGCTCCTTCCAGTGATGATCGAGCGTCTGGAGCAGCACACTCTTTTCGATGCCGTGCCAGCTCTGCTCGTCGATCGCCGTGCGCTTCGCCGCGATCGCGGCGTCGGCCGCCTCGAGCACACGCTCGGCGAGCAGTTCGGGATCGATGCCGTCCTCGGCGATCCACTCGCCAAACGGCGGCTCGATTCCCAGCGTGTCCGCGGCGCGGAATTTGAGGGTCTCCATGTCCCATTGCTCGGGATAGGAGTTGGGCGGGCACGCCTCGCCGACGATCGAATTGGCGGTCTCGGCGCGCATGTCGGTGACGACATCGTCGACCGTCTCGGCATCCATGATGTCGGCGCGCTGCTCGTAGATCACCTTGCGCTGATCGTTCATCACGTCGTCATATTCCACGACCTGCTTGCGGATGTCGTAGTTGCGCGCCTCGACCTTCTTCTGCGCGGTTTCGATCGCCTTGGAGATCCAGGGGGATATGATCGCCTCGCCATCGGCGAGATTCTTGTTCATCATCCGCGCGAACATCGTCTGCGGCCCGAATATGCGCAGCAGATCATCGTCGAGCGAGAGATAGAAGCGGCTGAGCCCCGGATCGCCCTGGCGGCCCGAGCGGCCGCGCAGCTGGTTGTCGATGCGGCGGCTCTCGTGCCGCTCGGTGCCGAGTACGAACAGGCCGCCGGCGGCGAGCACCGCCTCCTTTTCCGCGATGATCTCGCCGCGGATGCGCTCGGCCGCGGCCTCATATTCGGGCGTGCCGAGCTCGAGCTCGGGATGCTCGTCGAGCATGCGGAATTCGAGGTTGCCGCCGAGTTGGATGTCGGTGCCGCGGCCGGCCATGTTGGTGGCGATGGTGACCGCGCGAAGCCGGCCCGCCTGGGCGACGATATGTGCTTCCTGCTCGTGGTAGCGCGCGTTGAGGACCTTGTGCTCGACGCCTTCGCGGGTCAGGAATTCGGACAGCAGCTCGGACTTTTCGATCGAGACGGTGCCTACCAGCACCGGCTGTCCGCGCTCCTTCGCCTCGCGGATCGTCTGGGTGATCGCGGCGAATTTGTCCTGCATGTTCTTGTAGAACTCGTCGTCCTGATCGATCCGCCTGACCGGCATGTTGGTCGGGATGGTGACGACGTTCATCTTGTAGATCTGGTAGAATTCCGGCGCTTCGGTCGCCGCCGTGCCGGTCATCCCGCTCAGCTTGGGGTACATGCGGAAGTAATTCTGGAAGGTGATCGAGGCGAGAGTCTGGTTCTCGGGCTCGATCTGGACGCCTTCCTTGGCCTCGACCGCCTGGTGGAGACCGTCCGACCAGCGCCGCCCATCCATCATCCGGCCGGTGAACTCATCGATGATGATGACCTTGCCGTTCTTGACGATATAATCGGTGTCGCGCTTGAACACGATGTTCGCGCGCATCGCCTGGTTCAGGTGATGGACGACCTGGGTATTCTCGAAATCATAGAGATTGGCGCCTTCGAGCAGCCCCGCATCCTCGAGCAGCCGCTCGATCCGCTCGGTGCCGTCCTCGGTGAGCACCACCGAGCGCTGCTTTTCGTCGAGCTCATAGTCGGCGGGAACAATCTGCTTCACGATCGCGTCGACCTGCTTGTACAGATCGGACTTGTCGTCGGTCGGGCCCGAGATGATCAGCGGCGTTCGCGCCTCGTCGATCAGAACCGAATCGACCTCGTCGACCACCGCGAACCGGAACGGCCGCTGCACCATCAGCGATCGTTCATATTTCATGTTGTCGCGCAGATAATCGAAGCCGAATTCGTTGTTGGTGCCGTAGGTGATGTCACAGGCATAGGCCTCGCGGCGCTCGCCGTCGGACAGGTTGGGGACGATCACGCCGACCGTCAGCCCCAGGAATTTGTAGATGCGGCCCATCCATTCGGCGTCGCGGGCGGCGAGATAATCGTTGACGGTGACGACATGGACGCCCTCGCCCGGCAATGCGTTGAGATAGACCGCGAGAGTCGCGACGAGCGTCTTGCCCTCGCCGGTCCGCATCTCGGCGATCTCACCGCGATGGAGGACGATGCCGCCGATCATCTGAACATCATAGTGACGCTGGCCGAGCACGCGCCTGGCCGCCTCGCGCACCGTCGCGAACGCCTCCGGAAGCAGCGAATCGAGGGTCTCACCCTCGTCGAGGCGCCGACGAAAGCGGACGGTCTGGCCGGCCAGATCCCCGTCGTCCATCGCCTCCAGCGTCGGCTCGAAGCTGGCGATCCGCTGAACGAGCGGACGCAGCGACTTTACGTAACGGTCGTTCGACGAACCGAAAATGGCTTTGGCGAGGCCGCCGAGCATGGGCAATCCTTGAAACATTGGCGAACCGACGGCGTTTCCGCCGCCTGCCGATCGATCGGGTGCAGATAGGTGCCGGCGCCCTGTACGTCAATTCGGGCACGGTAACGGCGCTGCGAATGAATCGTGCATGGATGCGATAGTTCCTCCCTTGTTTCAAACGTCGCTCCCTGCCCCTATAGCGGCGGCGCTTTCCGGAGTTTGACCATGACCGACCGTTCCCCGCTCGCCCCCGCCGCCTTTCCCGCTCTGCCCGCCGTCGCCGGCGTGCGCGTCGCGGTAACGCGCGCCGGCTACAAGCCCTGGGATCGGGCCGACCTCACCTATGCCGCGTTCGACGAGGGAACCGCCGTCGCCGGCGTGACCACGAAGAGCAAATGCCCTTCGCCCGAGGTCGAGTGGTGCCGCGCGGCGCTGCCGATGGGGCGGGCGCGGGCGCTGGTCGTCAATGCCGGCA
Organism: uncultured Sphingomonas sp.; assembly: GCA_946482655.1. The sequence goes on from CAMLSA010000031.1 coordinate 15,041, forward strand.
ATTCCAACGCCTTCACGGGAGCACGCGGCCGCGCCGCGGTCGAGGCGATCACCGCGCGGGTGGCGGGGGCGATCGGCTGCCGGCCCTCGGACGTCTATGTCGCCTCGACCGGGGTGATCGGCGTGCCGCTGCCGATCGACAAGGCCGAGGCCGGACTCGACGCGGTGCTGCGCGCTCCGCAAGCAAGCTGGGAACAGGCCGCCGCGACGATCATGACCACCGACACCTTCGCCAAGGCGGCGAGCGCTTCGGCGATGATCGGCGGCATCCGGGTGGAGCTGGTCGGAATCGTCAAGGGATCGGGGATGATCGCACCCGATATGGCGACGATGCTCGGCTTCATCTTCACCGATGCGGCCGTGGCGCCGCCCCTGCTCCAGGCTATGCTCGACGAGGCCAATGGCAAGAGCTTCTCCTGCATCACCGTCGACGGCGACACCTCCACCAGCGACACGGTGCTCGCCTTCGCGACCGGCAAGGCGGGTAACGCGGCGCTGTCGGCGATCGACGACGCCGGCGCCGACGCTTTTCAGGCGGCGTTGACCGATCTCTGCCTCCAGCTCGCCCATCTGGTCGTGCGCGACGGCGAGGGGGCGTCGAAGTTCATCAGCATCACGGTGGAGGGCGCCGCCAGCGACGCCAGCGCACACCGGATCGCGCTGTCGATCGCCAATTCGCCGCTGGTCAAGACCGCCATCGCGGGGGAGGACGCCAATTGGGGCCGGGTAGTGATGGCGGTCGGCAAGGCCGGCGAGCCCGCCGAGCGGGACAAGCTCTCGATCCGCTTCGGCGCCACCCAGGTGGCGAGCGGCGGGCTGGCCGTCGCGGGCTATGATGAGGCGCCGGTCGCGGCGCACCTCAAGGGCCGGGAGATCGACATTGGCGTAGACCTCGGGATCGGCAATGGCCGCGCCACGGTTTGGACCTGCGATCTCACCCATCGCTATATATCGATCAACGCCGACTACAGGAGTTAGCCATGCTGGTCATTTGGGGACGGCTCAATTCGCACAACGTGAAGAAGGTCGTCTGGGCGGCCGAAGAGGCGAGCATCCTCTATGAGCGCCGCGATATCGGCGGTCGGTTCGGTTTCACCGACGACTATCTCGCGATGAACCCCAACCGGCTGATACCGACGATCGAGCATCATGGCTTCGTCCTGTGGGAATCGAACGCGATCCTGCGCTACATGGCGGCGCAGTTCGCAGGCGAACTCTGGCCTACCGACCTCGAACTCCGAGCTTCGGCGGATCGCTGGATGGACTGGCAATTCTCCTATGCCGACGCGCAACGCGACGCCTTCGTCAACCTGATCCGCAAGGCACCGTCCGATCGTGACATGGCGGCAGTGGCCGCTTCGGCGAAGAAGGCCGGCGAGATGATGGGTATCCTCGATGCGGCGCTCGCGAAGCAGCCCTGGCTGTCGGGTGACGATTTCGGCGTCGGCGATATTCCGATGGGGGTCTATGCCCACACATGGTTTACCCTCGACATCGACCGGCCGGAGCGTCCGCATGTCGCGGCCTGGTATGAAAAGCTCAAGGCCCGGCCGGGCTATTCGGCCAACGTCATGATCCCTCTGTCCTGATGCACAGCCTCTACCAACCCGTTCTCGACCTGATGCTCGTCGTGGCGCACGACATCATGATGCCTCGCTTCCGCAAGCTGGCGGTCCATGAATTCTCCGAAAAGACCCCCGGTGACTTCGTCACGATCGTCGATCGCGAGTCCGAGGCGCTGCTGAGCGACCGCCTCGGCCAGCTGCTTCCCGAAGCGCGCATCATCGGCGAGGAGGCCTGCGCGATCGATCCCGCGATCGTCGACCGGGTGGGGGAAGGCCTGGCCTGGATCATCGATCCGCTCGACGGGACCAACAATTTCACCGAGGGAAAAAGCCCCTTCGCGATCATGATCGGGCTCAGCGTCGATGGGGTTCGCGAAGCGGGCTGGATTCTTGATCCGGTCACCAGCCGCGTCTGTCACGCGGCACGCGGGCAGGGTTGTTTCGTCAACGGCGAACGGGTGCGCGCGCGCGGATCGGGCGGAACGCTGCCCAAGGCCGCGATCGCGACCTACTTCATGCCCGAGGACCGCCAGGCCGACGTCCGCCGCCGCGCGGCGGGCAAGCTCGAGATCGTCGACATTCCGCGCTGCGCGGGGGAGCAATATCCCCGGCTGATCCTGGGCCAGAACGATATCGCCCTATATGAGCGAACCCATGTCTGGGACCATGCCGCCGGCGCGCTGATGCTTGAGGAAGCCGGCGGGAAGGTGGCGCGCGACGATGGCGCGCCTTACCGGCTTGACGTGCCGGGCAAGGGCGCGATCGCGGCGAGTTCGCCGGAGCTGTGGGATTTGGCGAAGGTCGTGCTGTTCGATTGAACGATCGCCGCCCGGCTTCCGCCGGGACGATGCGACAGCTAGAGCTCGCCTTCGAGCCAGCCCTTGAGCTGGCTCTTCGGCGCGGCGCCGACCTTGGTGGCGATCGGCTGGCCGTTCTTGAACAGGATCATCGTCGGGATTCCGCGCACCCCGTAGCGGCTCGGCGCCTCGGGATTGTCGTCGATGTTGATCTTGGCGATGGTGACCTGCTCGCCCAGCTCGTCTGCGATCTCCTCGAGCGACGGCCCGATCATCTTGCAGGGGCCGCACCATTCGGCCCAGAAATCGACCAGCACGGGCTTGTCGGCGTTGAGGACGTCACTGCTGAAAGACGAATCTGTGATCGCTTTGGTGGGCATGGGGAAGCTCCTTTGGTTGTTTACGATGTAGGACGGGCGACTGCCGGGCTCAACGGCCTGTGCCCTGCATTTGCTCCTCGGCCCTAAAGCCGGGCTTGTGGACATCGAGCAGCGCCCGGGGCAGTTCGATCAGCGTCGGTCCGGCGGTGTAGAGCAGGGCGGCCTCGATTTTTCGGCCCGGAAAGACCACGCTGAGCGCTGCCGCATAGGCCGCCATCTGCCTTATATGGTGGAGCGGCACGGCGCGGGCATCGGCCGGGGCGCGGCGGCCGGTCTTGAAGTCGATCACCAGGATTCGACCGGGGGTGACGAGAAGCCGGTCGACGGTGCCGGCGATCACCTCGCCCTCGACGACGGCGGCTATCGGTGCCTCGGCGAGTGCGCCGGGGCCGAAGATCGCGGCGAAGCGCGGATCGGCGATTACCCGGCAGGCATCGCCGGCGAGCGCTCTCGCAGTGGCTTCATCCTCGACCCCGGCCGAGCGCAGCAGCCAGCGTTCGGCGGCGGCGGCGCGCTGGTCGGGAGCGATGCCGGGCAGCCGCTCGAACAACGCGTGGAGCCGGGTGCCGCGCAACGCCGCTTCGCGCATCGCCGCGGAGGGAGGCGGATCGGCGACGTCGTCGGCGCCGAGCGAGGACGGGGCGAGCGGGCGTGGCGGGCGCGCTTCGACGGGAGCGGCCCGGCGCAGCCATGCGGGTTCGGTGAGGAGCGGCGCCGGGCGGGGGGCTCGGGCGGGCTTGTGCCCGCGAACCGGAACGGCGCCGCCGAGATAGTGGCACGCCTCGCCCCACAGGCCGTCGGGCTCCCAGTCGCAGCCGAGCCCCCGCATCGCCAGCTCCACGGCCGAGTACCAGCTCGATGGCGGCGGCGTGCCGCGCGCGCGCGCGCCGAGCGCGCCTCCGATGACGAGATGCTCGCGCGCCCGCGTCAGCGCGACGTAGAGCAGCCGCCAATGCTCCTGCCGCTCACGCGCTCGCAGGGCTGCATCATCGACGGCGATCTCTTCGACCATCTCCTGCTTGCGCGGGCGGGGCACCGGGACGGCGGGGCCTTCGGGATCGATCCGCCAGTCGAGGCGGGTCGCGAGCGCCGCGTCGGGGTTTCCGGTCGCGTCGGCCAGAATGACAAGCGGCGCCTCGAGCCCCTTCGAACCATGGACCGTCATCACCCGCACCGCGCCGGCCGGCGCGGCAGAATCGCGGGTGATCTCGACCTCGCCACGGTCGAACCAGTCGAGAAAGCGCTGCAGCGACGCGGTGGCGGTTCCTTCGAACTGGAGCGCGGCGTTGAGCAGCTCCTCGATCGGGTCACGCGCTTCCTGGCCGAGCCGGTGAAGCAGTTTTCTGCGGCCGTCGAGCGGACCGGTGAGGAGGTGCTCGAGAAAGCGAAACGGGGTGGTGAAGTCGGCGCGGGCGAGCATGTCGTCTAGCGCCGCCACGGTGCCGGCATCGCCCCTGCCGCGCACCGCGTCGATCAGCGCGCCCCGGCGGCCGAAACCGACCCGGTAAAGCTCTTCCTGGCTCCAGCCGAACAGCGGCGACACAAGCAGCGCGGCGAGGCTCAGATCATCCTCGCGCTGACCGGCGAAGCGCATCGCCGCGAGCAGGTCGCGAACCGCCAGCGGGGCGGTCAGCCGTAGCCGGTCGACGCCGGCGACGGGGACGCCCTCGGCATGAAGGCGCGCGACGATCAGCGAGGCCAGCTCGGCGCGGCGGCGAACGAGTATCATGATGTCCTCGGGCCTCAGCGGGCGCTCTTCGCCGGCGAGCCACAGCCGGTCGTCGAGCCATTGCCGCACCTGTTTGGCGAGCCGGGTAGCGAAGGCGCGGGTCGCGTCGTCAATCCAGCTCTCCTCGCCACCCTCCTCATCCGGCCCGACGACGCCGTCGAGCGACAGCGGCCGCCACAGCGTCACGCGGCCCGGCAGGTTGGCTTTCCACGGCACATGACGGCCGGTGGGCGCGAACAATCCGAGCTCTTCCGGACCGAGATCGGCGACGAGCCGGTCGACCAGCTCGAGGATGGCGGGCGCCGAGCGGAAGCTCTGATCGAGCGAAAGCTGCCGGAACAGGCGCCGCTCCGCGCCGGGCAGCTCCTTCGAGCCGGCCTCGGCCTCGCGGGCGAAGGCGATGCGGGCGGCTTCGAAGGCAAGCGGATCGGTGCCCTGGAAACCGAAGATCGCCTGCTTGAAGTCGCCGACGCTGAACAGAGTGCGGCGTGCCCGCGCCCGCGCGCCATGGCCTGAGAAGAATTCGGAAGCGAGCGCGGCGACGATCGTCCATTGCCGCGCATTGGTGTCCTGCGCCTCGTCGACAAGAATATGGTCGATCGCCTGGTCGAGCTTGTAGCGAACCCAGTCGCCCATGCCGGGGGTTTCGAGCAGTTGCACCGCCAGGCGTATGAGGTCGTCGAAATCGACGAGGCCGCCGGCGCGTTTGGCCTGGGCGTAAGCCGTCGCATAGCTCTGCCCGGCGCGCAGCGCCGCACCGATCAACGCGGCCAGCCGGGCCTTCTCGCGCCAGCCGATCAGCCGGAGAATCTGTTCGGCGAGGCGCGCGCAATGATCGGGATAGCCCGCGTCGGCCCTGAGCAGGCCGGCTTGATGTTTGCGCGCTTCGCGCGTCTTGGTCAGGACGACGTGCAGCACGTCCAGCAGAGAGGCGGCACGCCGCGCCGGCTCGGCGGCGATGAAGCGCGCGACGATGTCCGCGTCGCGCCGCCCGCTGGGTGTGTTCCAGGCGGCGTTGGTTCGCGCGACGGCCTGGAAACAGTCGAGGTCGAGCTCGGCGCAGGCCGCAGCGATCGCTTCCTCGACATCGCCGGCGGGCACGCCGAGCGCCCGGCGCAGGCGCGGCTCGATGCTCCCGCGCGAGCCGAGCGAGGCCATGGCTTCGGGTGCGCGGGCACAGTCGGAGAGATAGGCTTCGGCGCGCGTCTCGCCGAGCCGGAGGCTGAGCGCCTTGATGTCGTCGATCAGGCCGAGATCGCCGCCGCTCGACGCGGTCTGGACGAGATCGGCCAGCGTGCGGCGGGCGAGCGCCGCCTCCTCGCGCCCATCGAGCGGGCGAAAGCCCGGAGCAAGCCCGGCCTCGGAGGGGAATCCCGCGAGGAGGGTTTGGCAGAAGGCGTGAATCGTCTGGATGCGCAGGCCGCCGCCTGGCGCTTCGAGCACCCGCGCAAACAACTGGCGGGCGCGGGCGAGGCGTTCGGGGCCGGCATCCTCGCCGAGCCGTGTCAGGTCCTGGACCAGTTTGCCGTCGTCCTTGAGGCCGGCCCAGCGCGCGAGGCGGCGATGGATGCGCTCGGCCATCTCGGCCGCGCCCGCCTTTGTGAAGGTGAGGCAGAGTATCGACTCGGGTGCGGCCCCGCTCAGCAGCAGCCGCAACACCCGTGCGGTCAGCACCTGGGTTTTGCCGGTGCCGGCGGAAGCCGAGAGCCACACCAGCTCGCGCGGGTCGGACGCGGTGCGCTGCTGGTCGAGCAGCGGGTCGAGCGGCCGCATCCGGTTGCTCACGGTACGTCTCCCGGCAGCAGCGCCATGTCGCGGCCATACCATTCTTCGAGCCGCATGAGCTGGTCGTAATCGCCATAGGGGGCGAACTCGGGGGCGACCTTCGCGGTGAACGGCGCGGGGCCGGTCAGCCAATGCTCGATCGCCCGCGTCAAGGTCGCGGCGGCCAGCGCGGTGAAATCCTCGGGTGCCGTGCCGTCCTTGCCGCCCACCGGCGACGCGACATAGCCGAAGCCGCCGTCGCGATCGCGTGCGAGCGACCAATATTCGAAGTCGATCGGGATTCCCTCCACTTTGTCGAATCCGCCCCGTTCGGCGATCAGCCCGAGCAGCCCCAGCTGCATCGAATAGCCCGTCTCGACCTGCGCCGCGCTCGGCGGCATACCGGTCTTGTAGTCGATGATCGCGAGCCTGCCGTCGGCCCGCCTGTCGATCCGGTCGACCTTGCCCTTGAGGGTGATGCCCGCGATCTTGATCCGCCCCTCGATCTCGGCGGTGAGCGGGTGCCGGCCGGCGGCCTGGAGGGTGCGCATAGTATCGCTTATCCAGTGCAGCGCCGCCATCAGCCGCGGCTCCCAGAGCGCACGCAGGACCGGATGGGCGGCCAGGCCGGCGAGAAGCTGCTCGGCCCGCGGGATCAGCCGATCGGGCTCGCAGCCATCCTCCTTCATCCAGCACTCGAACACGGCGTGGACGGCAGTGCCTCGCCAGGCCGGGGTCGGATCGGCATCGACCGGATCGAGTGCCCGAAGCCTCAGCATCGTACCTGCGTAAAAGGCGAAGGGATCGGCCTTGAGCCGGTCGAGATGGGTGACCGCGATGACCTCGGGCCGGTCGGCGACCGGCGGAGCGGGGCGCGGGCGGCAGGCAGGTTCGGCGGGGCCCGCCGGCCTGTCGATCGCCGCCGCCCAGTTCGACAGACGATGATCCCTGGTCATGCCGCCGGTCATCGCCTCGAGCCGTAACCAGAAGCGCGAGGCGATGGCTGGCGCGCGCGCGTCGCGGCGCGCGCGGGTGACGATCACTTGCGGGGCTCCGAGCGCCATCGCGAAATCGTGCGCCGACAGACCGATCCGCCGTTCGAGCCCGCCCAGCCCCAGCTCGGCACGTATGCGGGGAGCGAGCCAGGGATCGGGGCTGGGCAGAGCCGGCCATATCCCCTCGTTAAGGCCGCCCAGCACCATCAGGTCGGCATGCTGCAGCCGGGCTTCGAGAAGGCCCCAGATCGACAGGCGCGGATGGCCACCCTGCGGCGGGCGCACCGCCACGCCGTCGAGCATCAGGCGGAGCAAAGGCGCGAGGCTGGCGGGTTCGAACGGCGCCGGACCGAGCGGGGCGGAGTTCTCGAGATCGGCGATCAGGTCCGCGGCGGCGCGGCCGTCGGGGCCCGACCAGCCGGCGTCGCCGGACAGAGTGGTGACGGCTCCCCGGATGGCGGCGACCAAGGGCCCCAGGCCGCCCGGGGTGACGGCAGCCTCGAGCGGTTCCAGCAGCGGGCGAACTTCGCCCCACCAGCTCTTTGCCGGCGCGCGAACCCGGGCCGAATAACGGTCGCCGTCGGCGAGGAAGCGGGTGACGCCGTGGAGGCCGGCGGGCGGGCGGGGTCCGCGCAAGGCGAGGTCGAGCTTGCGCACCCCGTCGAGCCAGGCGCCTCGCGCCTCGCCGCGGCGGACCAGCGGATGCTTGAGCAAGGCGAGCAAAGGCACAGGCGCAAAACCCTCGGCCGCGGCCTCGGCGATCGCCAGCAGCAGGGTGCCGGCGGGGGTCAGCGACAGCGGGGTGCCGGCCGAATCATCGGCGACGATCCCCCAGCGGGCGAGGTGCGCCGCGACCCGGCGGGCGAGCACGCGATCGGGGGTGACGAGGGCTGCGGTGCGCCCCGGTGTCTCGATTGCCTCGCGCAGCGCCAGCGCGATCGTCTGGGCTTCCTCGGACGGGTTTGCGAGCTCGATCGCGCGGACCCCGGTGAGGCGCCGTTCGGCGGGCGCAAGCTGGTGCCATTTATCGGTGAAGGCGGCGGGCGCCATCGCATTGGCGATCGCCACGGCCCGCACCGATCGCGCGTCGCGGCCGCTCGCCCAGCGCCAGGTTTCGACCTCCTCGCGCCCGACCCCCATCTGGTCGAGCAGCATCTTGAGCGCGAATTGCGGGTGGCTCTCGATCGCGCGCAGCGGCCGCGATCCGTCGTCCGCAGGCTCGTGCGGGCCGAGCGCATCCCATTCGGGACGCGGTGAGCCGGTGTCGACTCCAGGAAGCACCACCATCCCGTCGGGCAGGCGGGCGACGACGCCGAGCAGCCGGGCCACCGCCGGCGTCGTGCCGCTGATGCCGGCGGCGACCACCGGCCCGGGTGGCGGGCTGGCGGCCCAGCTGCGCGCGATCCGGTCGAGCAGCCGGTTGCGGCGGTCGGCCAGATCGATCCGGCCGCGCGCGGCGAGCTCGGTGGGCCAGCGGGTCAGGATCGCATCGAGCATGTCGAGCGAGCGCTGCCAATGTTCGGAGAGGTCGGGCAGCTCGACGAGACCGCGCAGCCGCTTCGGGTCGATCTGTTCGATGAGCAGCTGGTCGAGGGTGCGGCCGAGTTCGCCGGCGAGCCGGATCGCCTCGCCGCCGTCGATCGGATCGCCCGCCCGCGCCCGCGCCTCGCTGGTCAGCCGGGCGAGGATCATCTGGCGCTCGAGCGTGTCGATGGCGGGAGGGATCGGCTCGGGATTCTCCGCGGCGATCGGATCGAGCAGCCCGCCCAGGCGCTCGTCGAGCTCCGGATCGCCGATCGGCACAAGGCGCGGCAGCAGCAGCCCGCCCTCCGCTCGGCGGACGAAGGCGTTACTGATCGCTTGGCCGGCGCGGTTGTTGGGGACGAGAACGGCCGCGCGCGCGAGCGCCAGCGGGTCGGACCCGAAGAGCGCGATCAGCCCGCCCGCCAGCGCGTCGGCAAAGGAGCGGTGCGCGGGGATGGTGAAGACGGACGGGGCGGTCATTGCATGGCAGTGTAACAACTCCCCCCTCCCTGCCAAGGGAGCGGCAGCCGACGGGCACTAATTCGGGGACGCTATACTACTAATTCGGGGACGCTATACTAAATGTGCAGCGCGCGCCCGAGGCAAATAATTTAGTATAGTGTCCCCGAATCATGCTGTGTCCCCGAATCATGCTGCGTGCTGGACCCGCCCCCCGTCCTCCGGCTATGCCGCGCGCTATGAGCAACAAGCTGACCGAGATCTGCGAGGCCAAGCGCGATTATGTCGCCAGCGTCAAGGCGAAGACCTCCTTCGCCGATCTCTCCGCCCGCGCCCGCGCCGCGAGCGCACCGCGCGGCTTCCGGGCCGCGCTCGACCGCAGGACCGAAGGTTTCGGGCTGATCGCCGAGATCAAGAAAGCCTCGCCCTCCAAAGGGTTGATCCGCGCCGATTTCGATCCGCCCGCGCACGCCCGCGCCTATGAGGAGGCGGGTGCCGCCTGCCTCTCGGTTCTCACCGACATGCCCTACTTCCAGGGCCATGACGATTATCTGGTCCAGGCGCGCGGGGCCTGCTCGCTGCCCTGCCTGCGCAAGGACTTCATCATCGACACTTGGCAGGTGACCGAGGCGCGAGCGCTCGGCGCCGACGCGATCCTGATCATCGTCGCAGCGCTCGACGACAGCGAGATGGCCGAGATCGAAGCCGCCGCGATCGAGCATGGCATGGACGCGCTGGTCGAGGTCCATGACGCCGCCGAGCTCGATCGCGCGACCCGGCTCAGTTCGCGGCTGATCGGCGTGAACAACCGCGACCTGCGTGACTTCTCGGTCGATTTCGCGCGGACCTACGAGCTGATCGGCCGGGCGCCCCAAGGCTGCACCTTCGTCGCCGAGAGCGGGCTCAGCTCCAAGGCCGATCTCGACGCAATGGCGGAGCATGGCGTTCGCTGCTTCCTGGTCGGCGAAAGCCTGATGCGCCAGGCCGACGTCGCGGCCGCGACGCGCAAGCTGCTGACCGGGGCATGACTTCCAAGCTCACACATATCGATGACGAAGGCGCCGCCCGCATGGTCGACGTGTCGGCCAAACGGGCGACCCAGCGCGAGGCGGTCGCCGAGGGACGCATCCTGATCGCCGGTTGCGCGCTCGACGCGATCCGTGCGGGATCGGTCAAGAAGGGCGATGTCCTCGCGGTCGCGCGCGTCGCAGGGATCATGGCGGCGAAGAAGACGGCCGAGCTGATCCCGCTCTGCCATCCGCTGCCGATCTCGGGGGTGACGCTCGATCTGGAGATCGAGCCCGACGGCGTCCGCGCCACCGCCAGGGTCGTCACCACCTACACCACCGGCATCGAGATGGAAGCGATGACCGCCGTGTCGGTCGCCTTGCTCACCGTCTACGACATGGCGAAGGCGCTCGACCGCGGCATGCGGATCGAAGGCGTCCGCCTGCTCTCGAAGACCGGCGGCAAGTCGGGGGACTGGAGGGGCTGAGATGTCGCTGATCCCGGTCGCCGAGGCGCAGGCGCGGATGCTGGCCCTGAAGGCTCCGCTGGCGATCGAGACGGTTGCGCTCGGCGAGGCCAATGGCCGCTACGCCGCGGAGGATATCGTCGCGAGACGAGCCCAGCCGGCGCTCGATCTATCGGCGATGGACGGCTATGCGATCCGCTTCGCCGAATGTCCTGGCCCGTGGGCGGTGATCGGCGAGAGCGCCGCCGGCGCCGGGCTCGACCGCGCGCTCCGGCCCGGGGAGGCCGCGCGCATCTTCACCGGAGCGCCCGTTCCACAAGGCGCCGACGCGATCCTCGTCCAGGAAGAGGCCGCGCGCGACGGCGACAAGCTCACCATGGCAGGCGATGGCCCTTCCAAGCCCGGAGCGCATATCCGCCGCGCCGGCAGCGACTTCGCGCGAGGAAGCCTATTGGTCGCCGCGGGCGCCCCGATCGGCGCGGCGGCGATCGGGCTGGTGGTCAGCGGGGGCCACGGCAAGCTCCCGGTCCGCCAGCTCCCGCGCGTCGCCATTCTCTCGACCGGAAACGAGCTGGTGCCGCCGGGCGAACCCGCCAGCGGCGCGCGGCTTCCCGCCTCGAACGGTCCGATGCTCGCGGCGATGCTCGGCAGATTGCCCTGCGACGCCACCGACCACGGCATCCTCCGCGACGATCTCGACGCGATCAGCGCCGCCTTTACGGCGCTCGCCGAGCAGGTCGACATCATCGTCACCACCGGCGGCGCATCGGTCGGCGATCATGATCTCGTCTTGCCGGGGCTCCATAAGGCGGGCGCTCGGATCGACTTCTGGAAGGTCGCGATGAAGCCGGGCAAGCCGGTGATGATCGGAACACTCGGCGATGCGATCGTGCTTGGGCTGCCCGGCAATCCGGTCTCCGCCTATGTAACCGCGATGCTGTTCCTCAAGCCGCTGATCGCACATCTGCTCGGCAGCGGCCGGCCGATCCCGGCTGCGACCGCTGCCCGCCTCGGCGCCGCGCTTCCCGCGACGGGCGACCGCGCCGAATATCTGCGCGGAAAATGGGCGAACGGGCTTGCCGTTCCGGTGATCTGCCAGGACAGCGCGGGGCTCGCTGCCCTGGTCGATGCCGAGCTGCTGATCCCGCGCCCCGCGCACGCCCCCGCGCTCGATGCCGGCGCCGACATCGAGATCATTCCGATCGCTTGACAGAGTCCCGGTGGTTTCCTAAATGTTCTCCGTCCGTTCCAGACGAGGGCATTTGCCATGCTGACCCGCAAGCAACATGAACTGCTTCGCTTCATTCACGACCGCCTGATCGAAACCGGCGTGTCGCCCTCGTTCGAGGAGATGAAGGAGGCACTCGACCTCAAATCCAAGTCGGGCGTCCACCGCCTGATCAGCGCGCTCGAGGAACGCAACTTCATCCGCCGCCTGCCCAATCGCGCTCGCGCGCTCGAGGTGCTGCGCATGCCCGAAACGGTCATCAAGGCACCTGCCGCCCCACCCAAGGCGCCCATCGTGCCGCAGGCCGCCAACGAGAACGTCCTCGAAATTCCGCTGCACGGCCGCATCGCCGCCGGCCTTCCGATCGAGGCGCTCGAAGGACAGAATATGTTGTCGGTGCCCGCCGCCCTGCTCGGCCCGGGCGAGCATTACGCGCTCGAAGTATCGGGGGATTCGATGGTCGAGGCCGGCATCCTCGACGGCGACTATGCGCTGATCCGCCGCGCCGAGACCGCGCGCGACGGCGAGATCGTCGTCGCACTGATCGCCGATAGCGAAGCGACCCTCAAATATTTTCGCCGCGAGGGCGCGATGATCCGGCTCGACCCGGCCAACCGCGCCTACGATCCACAGCGTTACAAGCCGGACCAGGTAAGGGTGCAGGGCAAGCTGGCGGGTCTGTTGCGGCGGTATTAGCGGGGGCTCCGCTCTCTAAACACCGCCCAAGGATGACGGCCGACCCCTGCCGCCACGCTGTCCACGGTTCCGCGTCCGAGATGGATGGCAAGGCCGCCCGTCCGCGCGAGCAACGTACGATCGATCTTCATCCAGCGTGGCGAGCATGAGCGCGGCAGCCGCCGGTCGCTCACGACTATATCGGCGCGGGCGCAGGCGCGATTCATCCGGCGGATATCGACCAGATAAGGGCTGCGCGTCGCCAGCAGGCGCCATTGGCGACCGCCACGCTTCAGGCGCGCCTCGCACAAATCGGCCGAGCAGCGCGCCGCCTGCAGCGCATCGATCGGCAGCGGCTCCCCCTCGACCCCCGCCGCTTCGCTGAGCACGTCGCGGATATAGTCGCCCGCCCGATCGCGCAGCAGCGCCACCCGGCCGTCGCCGAGCACCAGCGCGACATGCCGGCCATCGCCGGTAACCAGCAGATCGGGCGCCGGCGACAGCATCGCCCAGGCCGCGCCAATAGCAAAAGGCGCCGCGCCCCAGCGCCGCATTGGCGTCCGCCACAAGGCAATCCATAGCCCGCCCGCAATCATCAGCGCGAAGGCGCCCCGGGCCATGCCCGGCAGCATCGCCACCGCACCGGGCGCATCCCCGACGAGATGGGCGAGCCACAGCAGCAGCGCCAGCGCCTTCGAGACCAGCCACCAGAGAGGCGCGCCGGCGCCGAGAAGGTCGAGCAGCAGTGCGAGCGCTTCGAGTGGCATGATCACGAAGGTGGTCAGCGGAATCGCGACGATATTCGCGGCGGCGCCATAGAGTCCCGACTTGTGGAAGTGGAACAGTGCGATCGGTGCAAGCGCGGCCTCGATCACCACGCCCGAAAGCAGCAGCACCGCGAGCGCCCGGCCGAACCGCGCCGGGAACCCCTCGTCGCGGCGCGCGGCGAAGGCGGCGACCTTCGGGTGTTCGAGGAAGGCGACCAGCGCGGTCACCGCGGCGAAGCTCAGCTGGAAGCTCGGCCCCGCGAGCGCCTCGGGCCAGAGCAGCAGGACGATCACCGCGCCCGTGGCGACCAGCCGCAGCGTGATCGCCTCGCGGCCCATCGCGATGCCCGCCAGCACCAGCAGCGCCGCGACGCAGGAGCGGATCGTCGGCACCTGCGCGCCCGACAGCAGGGTGTAGCCGATCCCGGCGAGTGCGCCCGCCCCTGCCGCGATCAGCAGCAGCGGCACGCGCAGCGCCAGCGTCGGGCTGAGCGCCAGCAGCCGCAATGTCAGCAGCATCACGCCTCCGACCACCGCTGTAACGTGCAGCCCCGAGACCGACAGCAGATGGGCGAGCCCCGACCGCCTGATCGCCTCGGCATCCTCTTCCTCGATCGCGCCCTGGTCGCCGGTGGCAAAAGATGCGGCGATTCCGCCCGCGCTCGCTCCCGTTACGTTCGCCTCGATATGCCCCGACAGCCGCGCGCGCCGATCGGCAAGCCAGGTCGAAAGGCCGCCGCCGATCGAGCTCGTGTCGATCATCGGCCGGTCGAGCGCCTTTCCGGTGGCGCCGATCCCCCGGAACCAGGCGGCCCGGGCGAAGTCATAGCCGCCGGGCACGGCCGCGGGAGCCGGCGGCAGCAGCCGCGCCCGCACCTTTATCCGCGCCCCGCCCGGCACGGGCCCCAGCAGATCGGCTTGATCGACATTGATCCGGACGCGCCGCGGCAGCATGGCCTCATCGGTAGCGATCGTCATCCGCACCATTTCGCGCGCGGGCAGCCGCTCGATCGCCTCCACGATGCCGCTCACCTCCGCCACCACCGGCCGATCGATGCGGGGCGCCGCGACCCAGTCGGCGCGCGTCCAGATCGCCATCATGCCGATCAGCGCGGCCAGGCCGGCGACTATCACCGCCCGCCCGAACCGTCGCCCCGCGCCGACCACCATCCCCGCCAGCGCTATTCCGGCCATCATCGCCATCGCCGCCAGCCAGCCGGTCCGATCAGGTAGCAGCAGCCAGAGCGCGATGCCGGCGCCGAGCGCCACCGGTACCCATAGGCCGATCTGGTCGCGCTCGGCCTCGAGCCGGCGTTCGATTGCGTCCAGCGGACCGCGGGGTGTTCCCAGGCGGTGAATCCCGCCGCTCCACCCGCCAGCCAATTTGACCCGGCTCGAAAATAGGTTAGGGGGCGCGTCGGCGTCGCTGGCCATCGCGCCGATCTTGGAGAATATGCGCGTGGGCGCAAGCATCGAAAATCACCCCCCCAAAACTCCGGTCGTCACCCGCTTCGCGCCATCGCCGACCGGTTTCCTCCACATCGGCGGCGCCCGCACCGCGCTGTTCAACTGGCTGTTCGCGCGCCACCATGGCGGCAAGTTCCTGC
>CAMLSA010000032.1 GCA_946482655.1 uncultured Sphingomonas sp.
GATCTCGCCGAGCTGGTGCGACGGATCGGATCGAGCGGACTGGTGGTGGAAACCAGCGGCACCGCGCAGGGTACGACCAGCATCACGGTGCGTCAGCCATGATCGCGCGGGCCCGGAACTGGTGGCGGGAGCGAACGCCGCGCGAGCAGGGCCTGCTTGCGCTGCTCGCGTCGATCGGCGTGCCGATACTGTTATGGTACGGCGTTGTCCGGCCGTTCGACCGTGCGCTGGAGAAAGCCCATCTGGTGCGGGACGCCAATGCCCGGAACCTCGCCGAGGTGCTGCTGATGGCGAACAGGGTCAGGACCGCTGACCGGCCCGGCCGAGGCGGGCAGCCCGTCGATCATCTGGTCCGCTCCGAAGCCGAAGGCGCGGGTTTCACGGTGGCGAGCACCGTGCGGGACGGCGACGGTGCGGTGCTGACGATCGACGCGGTTCGCTCCGAGCCGTTCTTCGCCTGGATCGCGGCGGCGAAGCGGCGCCATGGGTTGATCGTCACGCGGCTGAGCGTGCGGCCCAACAGCGATTCGACATTGTCGGTTTCGGCGCGCTTCATCCGGGCGCGCTGAGCAGGGGGAAGGCGAGATGAAGACGATAGTGATGTTCCTGTTGATCGTCGCGGCGATTTTCGCGGCGATTCCGTTCATCCCGCTCAAGACGGCGGTGGACCTGCTCCAGCTCCGCCGCTTCGGCTTCGAGGCGGCGCAGATCGAGGGCAATATCTGGCAGGGGCAAATGTACGATGCGCATCTCGCCAGGATTCCGCTCGGCGATGTGAGCAGCAGAATGTCGCTCGACGACATCCTGTCCGGCCGGTTGCGGCTCGACATCGAGGGCAACGACGAGATTTCGCGGCTCAAAGGCGGGTTCAGCTATGGCTTCGGTGGCGCCGGCATCGAAGACTTTACCGTCGGTATGCCGATGATAGCGGGGCCGCCGCCGATCGGCGGCGTCACCTTGATCGTCGACGGGCTCAAGGCGAAATTCCCGGGCGGTGAATGCGCCGATGGCAGCGGCGAGGTCCGCGCTTATTTGTCGGGTGCGCTCCCCGCGGTGGGCCTGCCGGGCGAGATGAGCGGTCCGGCCTTCTGCCGCGAGGGCAAATTGACCTTCGATCTGGCCAGCCCGAGCGGCCGCGAGCAGCAGCAGATCACCGTTTTGTCCATGAAGAAGTACAAGATCCGCGCCTTCATCAAGCCCAGCTCGCCGCGCGTCGGCGAGATCCTGCTATCCAAAGGCTTCCAGCCGGTCGATGACGGCTATGCCTATGAGGAGGAACGCACCCTCTGATCGGCGGCTTCCCAGCCGTTGTCGAAGGGGCCATAAGCCGCCCATGAACCCGTTGAGGCTCCTGCTGCTGCTCTGTGCCGCCCTACTGCTGACCAGCGGCGTGGCGGCCCGCGCCGCGCATATTCGGGCGATGCTCGAGGCCGAGACGCCGCGCCCGGCACCTGGCAGCCGCGTGACCCTGGCGCTTAGCATGACGCCGGAGAAGGACTGGCACGGCTATTGGCAGAATCCGGGGGATGCGGGTGCGCCGGCCGACATCGCCTGGACGCTGCCGCGCGGTGTGACGGTCGGGCCGTTGCGCTATCCGGTGCCGCAGCGGCTGATCGTCCAAGGGTTGATGAACTATGTCTATGAGCGGCCCTATGCGCTGCTTATGACGCTGACCGTGCCGAAAACCATGGCGCCAGGCACGCCGATCAGACTCGCCGGCAAGGCGCGCTGGCTTGCCTGCTCACCCGTCATCTGCGTGCCCGAACAGGGGCTGGTGGCGCTCGACCTCGTGGTCGGTGACGGCGTGGTGCCGGCCGCCGCGCGGGCACGCTTCGATGGCTGGCGCGCCAAGCTGCCGATGCCGCTGGGGCGGCCGGCCAGTTTCGAGAAGAGGGAGAACCGGATCCGGATCGCGATTCCTTTCCCCGAGGGGCGGGCGGTCGCCAATCCCTATTTCTACCCGGCGACCGACGGAGTGATCGATTATGGCGCGCCGCAGTGGATCAGCCGCCGTGGCGATCGGCTGATCGTCGAGGCGAAGGCCCTGGCGAACCCCGTTGCGCAGGTCAGCGCGATCGACGGCTTGATCGCGATCGGCCCAGACCGGGGGCTGTCGCTGACCGCGCGGCCGGGACGGGTGCCCGCTGCGGGCATCCCGATCGCATCCACCGATGATCGCGGGCCCGAAGGCGGCGTGCGGCTCTTTTTGATGGCGGTCGGGGGAGCCCTGCTCGGCGGGCTGCTCCTCAACGCGATGCCCTGCGTCTTCCCGATCCTCAGTCTCAAGGCGCTGAGTCTGGCCCGCGGCGGCGAGACCAACCGTCACGCGCGGATCGAGGCGCTCGCTTATACCGGCGGTGTGGTGCTGAGCTGCGTCGCGCTGGCGCTGTTGCTGCTCGGCCTGCGCGCCGGCGGGCTGGCGGCCGGCTGGGGCTTCCAGCTGCAGGACCCGCGGATGGTGCTGCTGCTGCTGCTAGTGGTAACCGCGATCAGCCTCAACCTTGCGGGGCTTTTCGAGCTAAGGGCGATCGGTATCGGCGAGGCGATGACGCGCGGAAGCGGGGCGCTGCCGGCCTTCTGGACCGGCGTACTCGCGGCGTTCATCGCAACGCCGTGCAGCGGCCCATTCATGGCGGGAGCGGTAGGGACGGCGCTGCTGCTGCCACCGACCGGCGCGATCATGGTGTTCACGGGCCTGGGCCTCGGTCTGGCGCTGCCCTTCCTGCTGATCGGCTTCGTGCCCGCGGTGCGGCGGCTCTTGCCGACGCCAGGAGCCTGGATGGGCAGGCTGCGGCGGATCCTTTCGGTCCCGATGTTCGCAACCGCTTTGGGCCTCGCCTGGATATTGGGGCGGCAGGCAGGGGTCGATCGGATGGTGCTCGGGCTCGGGGCGGCCCTGCTGCTGGGGCTTGCCCTGTGGTGGGTCGGCGCCCGGCAGGCGCAAGGCCGGAGATTCAGCTGGGCGCCCGTGCTGCCCGTGGTGGTGGCCGCCGGGGCGCTGACCTTGCTCGCACCCACGAACAGCTCGGCCGCCCCAGCGACCGAAGCCCGGAAGGGGGGTACCGAGCCCTTCAGCGAGGCGCGATTGGCGGCGCTACAAGCTCAGAACAAGAAAGTTTTCTTATATTTTACAGCAGACTGGTGCCTTACTTGCAAAGTAAATGAGAAGACGGCGATAGAGCGCGAAGCGGTGAAGCAGGCCTTTGCGGAGTCCGGTGTGACCATGATGGTGGGCGATTGGACCAACGGCGATCCGGCGATCGGTCGCTTTCTCGAGGCGCACGGCCGCTCGGGCGTGCCGCTTTACCTGTTCTACCAGAGCGACGGGCGCGTCGAAACGCTGCCGCAGGTCCTCACGCCGGCCCTGCTGACCGGGCTTGCCGGCTGACCGGCGCCCATGTCCGTGCCATCGCCCTGCAACGGGGTCTGCGTGATCGAACCGCAAAGCCGCTATTGCCGTGGTTGTTTGCGCACGATCGAGGAAATCGCGGCCTGGGGCGCGGCAGACGAGCGCTGGAAACGCGCGGTGCTCGAGCAGCTGAAGACGCGTTCCCTCAGGCAAAGTTGAGGGCGGGGCGGCCATGTTCGACGACGGCGGTGCTCAGGGTCGAGATCGTGCCGCCCGGCGCGGTCACCTGATCAACGCCGCGAAACCGCGCCTGCCATAAGGCCGGATTGACCTCGCAGATCATGTAGCCGCGCCGATCGCTCGAATATTTGAGGAAGGGGTTGTTGGCGCGAATCTGTGCGGCGACCTCAGGCTTGATCCAGGCACTGCCACCCGAGCTGATCGAGGTCGATACCAGCTCGACCGCCACGGCATCGCCCTCGCCCGATTTGCGGCGCAGCTCGCCCGCGAAATTCTGATGCTCGTCTCCTGTCATCACCACGATGTTGCCGAGCCCGGCGAAGCCCGACAACATCCGCTCGCGCGCGGCGTCATAGCCGGCCCAACTGTCCATGTTCCGGATTTTGGCGGGAGCGTCGCCGGTGCGGCGGTCGAGCGGCATCATCATCACCTGTTGCGCGATCAGGTTCCAGCGACCCTTCCTTTCGCGCAAGGCCTGCGCGAGCCAGGCCTCCTGCGTGCCGCCCAGCATCGTCCGGGCGGGATCGGCCACATCCGGGCAGACCGGTTCAAGTTCCCCGCGGCAAGGCTGCTTGCTGCGATATTGCCGGGTGTCGAGGAAATGAACGTTGAGCAGGTCGCCGAACTGGGCACGGCGGTAGATCCGCATTCCGCTCCCGCCCGGCATCGAGCTCTTCCGGAGCGGCATATGTTCATAATAGGCCTGCATCGCCGCGGCTCGGCGGAACCCGAAAATCGCCGGATCGGGCTGGCGCGGTGCGACGCTGGTCGTCCAGTTGTTGACGATCTCATGATCGTCGAACGTGGTGAACCAGGGGGCATCGCGATGCGCCGCCTGCAGGTCGGCATCCATCTTGTATTGGGCGTAGCGGCGCCGATAATCTCCGATCGTATAGCAATCGGTGCCGATATGGTCGCGGACATGGACACGCGGCGATCCGTCGAAATTATAGGCGACCTGCCTGGGGCGGTCCCCATAGATATAGTCGCCATAGTGCCAGATGAAGGCGATGTCCTCCTGCGCGAGGTGAGCATAGGCGGTGTAGAGTCCATCCTCATAGGACTGGCAGCCGGCCACGCCGAAGCGGATCCGGTCGAGCGGCTTGCCGGCCGGTGGCAAGGTGCGGGCCCGGCCCAGCTGGGTGCGATCGCGGCCCGCCACGAAGCGGTACCAATAAGGCCGGTCGGGAGCGAGGCCCGATAGTTCGACATGGACCGAGTGGCCGAGCTCGGGCCAGGCGGTGGCGGCGCCTTTCCGGACGACCGTCTTCATGTTGGGATCGTCGAACAGAAACCATTCGATCTCGACGGGCCCGGTCGGCATTCCGCCATGCTCGTCGAACGGTTCGGGGCAAAGCCGCGTCCAGATGACGAAGCCGTCGTGGCTCGGATCGCCCGAAGCGACGCCGAGTCGGAAAGGAAAGGCGGTGAAGAGCTGCTGCGTTCGAAGGATGGTGGGTGTCGCGAGCAGGCTGGCGCCCACCCCGGCAAGCAGATTGCGGCGGGAAATCATCGTTCCTGACTGCGCCTCCAGCGTTGCAGCCTTATGACTCCCGCGCCAGCCCGGTCAAAGGATCCATCCGGTTTCGATCAGGAAAGTGCGTTGAGGATAGGGGTGGAACACCCAGGCCTTGTCGTTGGTGAGATTGTTGATGCCCGCCGAGATCCGGAAATTGGCGTGGATGCGGTGGGTTATCTTCGCATCGAGCTGGAGCAACTCGGACACATAGCCATAGGTGTCGCCGCGCAGCAGCCCGTCGATATCGCTGTTCGGCCGTGAGGCGTAGCGCACGCCCAGCGCGAAATCGGTGGCCCGGTCGATCCGGTAGCGAAGATTGGCGTTGAGGCGCCAGCGCGGAATACGCGGGAATTGCACGCCTTCAGAAGCGGGATCGGCGCGATTCCGCACGGTTTCCGCATCGATCCAGGCCGCATTGGCGTCGATGTCGAGTCCCTCTGTCGGCCAGTCGCGCGTCTCGACGATCAGTTCGGCGCCGACCTGCCTCGTCAGGTCGATATTGCGGAAGAGGATGCTCGACACGCCATTAGGGCTGAAGCCGAGAAAGCTGAAGATCGTGTTCCGTACGCGTTGATAGAACAGGCTGCCCGTCACCTTGACGCGGCCGAGATCGCGGCGCAGCAACAGATTGGCATCACGGCTTCGCTCGGGCTTAAGATTGGGATCGAAGCTATTGATATTGAACGAACCGTCGCCGTTGAGCGAGCCCTGAAACAATTCTCCGACCGTCGGAAAACGTGTTGCGGTGGCAAGGCTCAGTTCGGCTGCCCAGCCAGGCGCGAACGTCCAGCGTGCCGACAGCTTGGGATCGATCTTGTGGTCGCGCCGCGGCGCGTAGAGCGACGTGATCGGCCCCACCGTGCGTCCGCCGTCATAGGAGCGCCAGAACTCCGCGCGGACGCCCGGCGTCACGGTCAGATCGTCGCCGACGCCGATCGCGTCCTCGGCAAAGATCCCGATCGTCCGGCTCCTGCCGCGGGTCCGGTTGGCGAAGGTGCGGCCGGTCGCCTCGCGCCAGCGCATCGTTGCGAAGAGCGACTGATCGGTGCGGTAGCGGTTGGCGTTGAGACCGAAGGCGAGATCATGGGTGCCGATGGTCCGCGTCGCGATGAGGTCGAGCGTGTACCAGTCGGTCGGGCCTTGTTCGATCAGGATGCCGGGGCCTCCGGCCAGGCCGAAGACATATCCGTTCGATCGGCGTATCCTCTGGCGATCGAATTGCAGGGTCGACAGGTTGGCGCTGACGTCGAACCCGAGGAGCGGCGCGGAGACCTTGAGTCCGCCGAGCCATTCGTCCTTGTCTGCAACGCCCTGATTGAAGCTGATGAAGGGATTGAGCGTGTAGGCGGCGCCGTTGAGCAGCACGCGGCCGCCATTCGCCGGCGAGCCATGGAAGGGCTGGCCGGTCAGGGTACGCAGATAGGTTCTGGGATCGAGCTGGCGCTCCCTGCTCCACCAATAGGTGAACAGCGCCTCGACATGAACGTTGCCGCTGTCGAAGCGAAGCTGGGTGCGAACCTGATCCTGCCGCGTGTGCGCGGTTGCATAGTCGCCCGCGATCGGCGTCGGGATCTGCAGATCGGAATCGACGACGCCGCCCGCGATCGGCGTGGCGGGAGCGCCCGGCGGCGCCGCGGCGAGTTGATAGAAGAGCAGGGGCTGCGTGTTGTTCTCGAGCCGCCGGCCCGACAAGCGGACCGAAAAGGGCCCTTCCGCCTGCTTGAAACCGAAGCCGGCCTCAACCGAACCACCCCACAGGCTCTCACTTCTATCATATTGGCGATAGGGCTGGATGAAGCCCTGGAGGGCGCCGAAGGATTCGGTCCGCTCCGGCGCGCGGGTGGTGATGCTGATGATCCCGCCCATGGAATTGCCCGGATAGCGCGCAGAATATGGGCCGTAGACGACATCGAACTGGCGTACCTCGGTGGGGCTGACGATGCCCCAGGCGGGCGGGAAGGCGAAGCTGTTGCCCAGGAAGTTGGAGATGACGAAACCGTCCACCATCACCAGCGAACGCGCGCTCTGGGTGCTGTGGGTGCCGCGGATGCCCGCCACGGCGGCGTTGTCGCCGAAGTAGCGGGTGCGCACGAACACATCGGGCGCATATTTGATCAGATCCTCGACGTTGACGGCGTTGACGCCGGCCAACTGCTTGTCGCCTAGACTGATCGACAGACCGCGCGGAGCGATGCTGATCGGCCGGTCGCGCTGACCGACGACAAGGATCATTTCGTCGAACTGTTCGGCCTGGGCGGGCGAGCAGGCGAGCGGCGCGCAAGCAGCGAGTGCGACAAGCAGCGATTTGACCGCTGCGGGGCGTTGAGGCTTAGCGCGATCCATCGACATAGTTTCGGCTGTTAAACCGTCGCGATATCTCGCACAATCTCCTCAATCCTACTTAAATCCTACTTACACTGTTGTTTTCTATTCATAGTTTTGAATAGCCGGCTACAGGATCACCCGCGCGGTGACGCGGATATCACGTCCGGCCAGGGGCGCGACATCTTTGAGATAGCTTGCGTGGCGGCGTGCGGTGACATCGAAGATATTGTGGGCCGAGACGATGATGCTCGTTCTCGGATGATCCGCGAAGGGACGCATCGTCAGCGAGGCGTTGACCAGAGTAAAGCCTTCGGTCGCGGTTTCGAACGGCGCAAGACGGCGCGCCCTGTCGCTCCATTCGACTTCGATCCGGCCGTCGATCCGCTCGCTCGTGGCACTGAGCCCGCCGAGCAGGCGAAGCGGCGGGATACGCGGAGCGGGCCCGCTGCCCAGAATCTTCGCATGGACATAGTCACCGAGCGCGTCAACCTTGATCATAAAGTCGCCGACCGTCGCCAGATTCAGCGTGGCCTCTACTTCGGCGCCATAATAGCGGGCCTTGGCTTGGCGGTTGCGAAAGACGGGAAGACCATCCTGCAGCGTGCCGTCGGGGCTGTCGTAGATGAAATTGTCAAACCAGTTGTGATAGATGGACGCATCGAAGGTGAAGGCCGGTCCCTTGCCGTGGATCACCGCTTCGATGCCCCAACTCCGCTCCGTCCGGAAACCGGGATTGCCGATCTCGAACGCCTGGGTGCCGGCGTGCGGGCCGTTGGCGAACAGTTCCTCGGCGGACGGCGCGCGCTCGGTGCGCGCCAGATTGGTGCCGATCCGCCAGTTCGCGCCGAGGCCATAGGACGCACCCAGCGAACCGGAGAAGGCGGAGAAGCTGCGGCCGCCACTGAAGAACTGGGACTGGGCCCCGAAGGGGCTGGCGGTGAGCCAACTCCGTTCATAGCGGATGCCGCCTTCGACCTTGAACCGGCCGTAGTCGAGCTGCTGCAGGGTGAATAGCCCAAGTTGCTGCGTTCGGTTGCGCGGCAGGAATGCCTCCTCGCCGACCACGTTGAAATCGCGCGAAAAATATTGGGCGCCCGAAGCGCCATGCCAGACGCCGCGATCGGCCTGAACGAGCTCGATGCGCCCTTCCATGCCCTTGTTGTAGAACGCGGTGCCGATGGCGCCGTCTTCCTCGAGCTCGAAATGGCGGTATTGAGCATAGGCCAGCCGGGCGCGGATCCTTTCGATCACCGAGCCGCCCGCCGCGATCTCGGCGCGCGCATCGACGCGGTTCTGCACCAGAGAGATGCGAGGCCCCTCCTGCTCCTGTCCGGGCAGCGTCGCAAAGCGGATCGGCACCCCGTAGAGGTTGTCATAGTGGCTGTAGGACAGGCCATAGTGACTGTCGCCGTCGATATAGGCCAGACCGGCGCCCGTGACCCAGGTTTTGCTCCGGCTGTTCGGCAGCTTGCCCTTCAGGGCGGCGTTGGCGGCGAAGTCGATCGGCTCCTCGGCATCGGGATCGGGCGGCAGTTGTGCCGAGCCGAGCGCTTCCGCCCGGGCACGCTCGCTCAGCAGGAAACCGCCCGTGCGCAGATTGCCGGTCTCGAGATAGCTGCCGTCGACATGCGCCACGAAGCCGCCACCAATCGGTGCGTCGAGCGCGACGCCGGCCGAACGCTCCCTGGCGGCGCTTCCATAGGTCGCGGTCGCATCGGCATGGACGGCCTCGTCGGGGACGGCCCGGGGGATGCGCCTGTCGATCACGTTGACGACGCCGCCGATCGCGGCCGAGCCGTAGAGCAGGGCGGTGGGCCCGCGCAGCACCTCGACACGCTCGGCTAGAAGCGGGTTGACCACCACCGCATGGTCGACGCTGGTGTTGGAGACGTCGACTGATCCTAGACCGTCCGTCAGAATGCGAACGCGCTCACCCTGCAGGCCGCGCAGGATCGGACGCGATGCGTTGGGACCGAAGGACGTTGCCGAAACGCCCGGTATATGCTCCAGGGTTTCGCCGATCGTCGGGCGAAGCGCGCTGGTAAGCTGCGCTCCCGTCAGCACCGAGGTTCCCGACAGCACGTCCATCCGGTCGCGCTGAATAGGGGCGGTGACGACGATTTCCGATGAGTTCGGCGCGTGGAAATCGGGTGCCTCGTCGGCGAAGGCGGGGCGTGGGGCGGCCAGCCCCAGCAGGGCGACCGGGAGGATGAGATATGGTCTTCGTGTCATGCTATATCATCCCTTTTGTCCTGTCGGCCGCATTTAGCGGAGATGATATACTATATCAATAACCTTTACTGCGTTGAGTTGAAGCGAATGGCTATGAACCTATCGCAAAAATGCCCAGCTAAGACCCGGTAGCCGCACCTTCTTGCGATTCATGGTGATGCCGGGCGCCGAGATCGGATCGACAATCGACGCGGTGAACGCGGCGGGCAGCGGCCAATCGACCGGTTCACGCGAGAGATTGTAGAGGCACAATATGGTCTCACCGCCATGGTGCCGGGTGAAGGCGAGGATATCGTCCGGCGCATCGACAAACCGGATATCGCCGCACTGGATCGGCACGCTGCTTCGCCGATAGGCAAGTGCCTGCCGATAAAAGCCGAGCACGGCGCGCCTGTCTCCTTCCTGCCTATCGACGGCGCGGGTGCGATGCTCGGGTGGGATCGGCAGCCAGGGCTTGCCGGTGGTGAAACCGGCCTGATCGGTCTTGCTCGACCAGGGCATCGGGGTGCGGCACCCGTCGCGGCCCTTGAAGGCCGGCCAGAAGCGGATGCCATAGGGGTCCCGCAGATCTTCGAACGCGAGCGTGGCCTCGGGCAGCGCGAGTTCCTCGCCTTGATAGATGCAGATCGTGCCCCTGAGCGCGATCAGAATGGCGAGGGCGAGCCGCGCGATCCGATCGGGATCGTCCCCAGGCTGCGCGAAACGGCTGACATGACGAACCACGTCATGGTTCGACAGCGCCCAGCAGACCCACCCGTCCTTCGCCGCCTCCTCGAACTTAGTGACCGTCCGGCGGAAATAGGCGCTCGAGAAATCGGGGCCGAACAGGTCGAAGGTGTAGCAGAAATGAAGCGTATCACCCCCCGAGGTATATTGGCCGACGGTCGCCGGCGATCGATCGCCGTCGCCGACCTCTCCGACCGCGAGCGTTCCCGGATATTCATTGAGCAGCGCGCGGATGCGGCGCAGGAAGGCGAGATTTTCGGGCTGTGTCTTGTCGTAGAGATGCTCCTGGAAGCCATAGGGGTTGCTATCCGGAACATCATGGGCCGACGTGCGCTTCGCCGGAGGATTGTCGCGCAGCTTGGCGTCATGGAAATAATGGTTGCAGGCGTCGAGCCGGAATCCATCCACCCCCCGATCGAGCCAGAAGCGCATCGTCTCGATCAGCGCGTCGCGCGCGTCCGGCGAATGGAAATTGATGTCGGGCTGCGATGCCAGGAAGCTGTGCATATAATATTGCATCCGCGTGCCGTCCCACTCCCAGGCGGGTCCGCCGAAGATCGACAGCCAATTGTTGGGCGCGGTTCCGTCAGGCTTGGCGTCGGCCCAGACATACCAGTCGGACTTGGGGTTGTCGCGGCTGGAGCGGCTTTCCCTGAACCACGCGTGCTGGTCGGAGGTGTGGCTGAGCACCTGATCGATGATGATCTTCATGCCGAGCTCGTGCGCGTGCGCCAGCATGGCATCGAAATCGGCCAGGCTCCCGAACATCGGATCGACGTCGCGATAGTCGGAGACGTCATAGCCCATGTCAGCCATCGGCGACTTGAAGAAGGGCGAGACCCAGATCGCGTCGACGCCGAGCGAGGCGATATGATCGAGCCGGGCGGTGATGCCATTGAGGTCGCCCACGCCGTCGCCCGTGCTGTCCTGATAGGACCGCGGATAGACTTGGTAGATGACCGCGCCGCGCCACCAGTCCCTATCGTTGGTGCTGCTCATGCCGAATCTTCCTCGACAAGATAGGCGACCGACCGCGGCGAAAGCCGGAGTGAGCCGTCATTTTCGTCGACACGCCGCCAGTGATGGCCGGGTCTGGCGGCCAGCGCAAGGCTCACCCCGTCGTCGGTCCGGTTGAAGGCGACGGCGATGCGCCGGGGTTGTTCGGGCAGGTGAAGCAGCATGACGATGCTCGCCGTTCGCGGATCGTGCCAGTCTTCGGTTTCGAATGGCCGCCCCTCGATTGTGAGCCACTCCACGTCGGCGTTCCCGATCAGGATCGGATCGGCCAGCGCCGGACAGGTGGCCCGGATCGCGGCAATCCGGGCGGTATATTCCTCCAACTCCCGGTCGCGTCGCGCCCAGTCGATCCAGCTGATCGAATTGTCCTGGGCATAGGCATTGTTGTTGCCCTGCTGGCTGCGACCGAACTCGTCCCCCGCGGTCAGCATGATCGTGCCGCGCGAAGCGAACAACGTCGCCAGCATCGCCTTGATGTCGTTGCGGCGCGCGGTGAGGACCGCGGGATCTTCGGTCGCGCCTTCGACCCCGTTGTTCCAGCTGAAATTTTCGTTGTGGCCGTCGCGGTTCGCCTCGCCATTGGCTTCGTTGTGCTTGCGCGCATAGGCGGTCAGGTCGGCCAGCGTGAAGCCGTCATGCGCAGCGATGAAGTTGACGCTGCGGCTGCGGCTGCGGTCATGCCTGCCGAACACGTCCGACGATCCGGCGAGTCGGGTTGCGAGATCGCCGATGCTATGCGGATCCCCGCGCCAGAAGCGGCGGACATCGTCGCGATAGCGATCGTTCCATTCGAGAAAGCTTTCGGGGAAATTGCCCAGCTGATAGCCGCCCGGCCCGATATCCCAAGGTTCGGCTATCAGGATGCGGTCCGCCAGTTCGGAGTGGCGCCGCAGTTCGCAAAAGAAGGCGGCATCGGGCTCGAAGCCGTCGCGTGCACGGCCGAGAATCGGCGCTAGGTCGAAGCGGAAGCCGTCGATTCCCGCGTAGGTCACGAAATGGCGGAGCGCGTCGAAGATCAGCCGGCGGGCGGCCGGGTGATCACAGTTGAGCGTGTTGCCGCAGCCGCTGTCATTGGCAAGCGTGCCCGGTTCGTCGCCGACAATGCTGAAATAGGCGTGATTGTCGATGCCGCGCAGCGACAATGTCGGGCCGAGCGCGTCGCCTTCGCCGGTGTGATTGAAGACCACGTCCAGCAGGACCGCGATCCCCGCATCATGGAGCGCCCCGACCGTCCGCCGCAACTCGGCAAGGCCGCCGGGCGCGAGCCGTGGATCGAGCGCCATGAAGCCGACTGGATTATAGCCCCAACTGTTGGTCAGACCGAGCGGACCGAGGTGGCGCTCGTCGATCCAGGCGGTAACCGGCATCAGTTCGACCGCACCCACGCCGATAGCCCTGAGGTGATCGATGATCGCGGGGTGTGCCAGAGCGGCAAGGGTGCCCCGCTGCGCTGCGGGGATCTCGGGATGGAGCATGGTGTAGCCGCGGACGTTGATCTCGTAGATCAACCCGCCGGGGACGAAGCCGCTCGGTCGGTGCGGGATGGGTGGGGGCAGGGCGGTGACGATCGCTTTGGGCATCAGCGGCGCGGTGTCGATGTCCGCCTCACGGGGCGCGGCGAGCCGGGGGTCGTAGGCATAGGGACGATCGATCGCGATGGCATACGGATCGGCGAGCAGCTTCGAGGGATCGAACCAAAGGCCGCGGGCCTTGTCGTGCGGGCCGTCGGTACGGAAACCGTAGCGCGTGCCTTGATCGAGGCCGGGGACGGTCGCCTGGAAGATGTCGGCGGGGCCGCGCGCCAGTTCGATCCGGGCCACCTCGGCCTCGCCCTTGTCGTCGAAGATGGAGACCCAGGCCGCGGTGGCGGTTTCAGACCAGAGGGCGAAGTGGACGCCTTGCGCGGTCGGCGTGGCGCCGAAGCGTTCGGGCGGGGTGCTCACGTAATCACGTCGGGCGCCGTCCGGCCCGTGTGTCTGGTGACGCCCGAGATCGCCTCGGCCGCCGCGATCAGGTGGGCGATCGCATCGCCGGTTTCGCGTCCGAGATCGCCATCCGCGGGTTCGTAGCGTTCGATATAGACTCGGATCGTCGCGCCTGACGTACCGGTACCCGAAAGACGGAAGACGATCCGCGACCCGCCCTCGAACAGGATACGGATACCCTGGCTGAGGCTGGTCGAACCGTCGACCGGATCGAGATAGGCGAAATCGTCGGCCGCCTCGACGCGCAACGCCCCGAACTCCGTGCCCGGCAGCTCGGACAGGCGGCCGCGCAATTCGGCCATCAGCACGTCGGCGGCGGCGCTGTCGACGCCCTCATAATCGTGGCGGGCGTAGTAATTCCGCCCGAAGCGTTGCCAATGATCCTCGGCAATAGCGCGGACGCTTTCGCCGCGTACAGCGAGGATGTTGAGCCAGAGCAGAACCGCCCACAGCCCGTCCTTTTCGCGGACATGGTCCGAGCCGGTGCCGGCGCTTTCCTCGCCGCAGATCGTCGCCTTGCCCGCGTCGAGCAGATTGCCGAAGAACTTCCAGCCCGTCGGCGTCTCGAACAGCGGCAATCCAAGCTGCTCGGCCACCCTGTCCGCGGCACCACTGGTCGGCATCGAGCGGGCGATCCCGGCGAGACCACGGGCATAGCCGGGCGCCAGATGGGCATTGGCGGCGAGCATCGCCAGGGAGTCGGACGGCGTGATGAAGATGCCGTTGCCGATGATCAGGTTGCGATCCCCGTCGCCGTCCGAGGCGGCGCCGAAATCCGGGGCGCGAGAGCCCATCATCTCGTCGTACAGCTCCTTGGCGTGGACGAGATTGGGATCTGGATGATGGCCGCCGAAATCGGGCAGCGGGGTGCCGTTGCGCACCGTTCCCGCCGGGGCGCCCAGGCGCCGCTCGATGATCTCGGTCGCGTAGGGGCCGGTGACCGCGCTCATCGCATCGAAGGCGATCCGGAACCCCGAGCCGATCAGTGCGCGGACCGCATCGAAATCGAACAGGCTCTCCATAAGCGCGGCATAGTCGGCGACCGGATCTATTATCCGGACCGTCGCGTCCCCGATCGTCGTCTCGCCGTCGCGATCGAGATCGACCTCGGGGGCGTCGAGCATCAGGTAACGGCTGATCGTCTTGCTGCGCGCGAAGATGGCGTCGGTGACCTTCTCGGGCGCGGGGCCGCCATTGGAGATGTTGTACTTGATCCCGAAATCCTCGGTCGGCCCGCCGGGGTTATGGCTGGCCGACAGGACGATCCCGCCATAGGCGCCATAGCGGCGGATGACATGGCTCGCCGCGGGCGTGGAGAGGATGCCGCCGCGCCCGACGATGATGGTGCCGAAGCCATTGGCGGCGGCCATGCGGATCGCGATCTGGATCACCTCGCGATTGTAGAAGCGGCCGTCGCCGCCGATCACCAGAGTCTTGCCGTCGAAACCCTCGAGGGTGTCGAAGATCGACTGGATGAAATTCTCGACATAGCCGGGTTGCTGGAACACGGGCACTTTCTTGCGCAGACCCGAGGTGCCGGGCTTCTGGTCGGGATAGGGGGAGGTGGCGACCTCGCGGACCGTCATTCGGCTTGACTCCTTTCGACAAGCGCCCGGTAGAGCGCGGCGTAGCGCGCGCTGCTCCGGCTCCAGCCATGGTCGGCACGCATGCCCTGTTTGCGCATCGCCTGCCAGATGCCCGGCGTCCAATAGAGCGCGATTGCGCGGCTGATCGCCGCCTTCAATGCGTCGCCCGAGGCGGGCGGGTGAAGGAGGCCGGTGGCGCAGCCGCTCGCCAGCGCGGCTTCGTTGGCATCGACGATCGTGTCGGCGAGTCCCCCGGTTCGCGCCACGATCGGCACCGTGCCGTAGCGCAACCCGTATAGCTGGGTCAGGCCGCACGGTTCGAAGCGCGAGGGGATCAGGATCGCGTCCGCGCCGGCCTGGATCAGATGGGCGAGCGGCTCGTCATAGCCGGTAATGACGCCGATCAGCCCGTGATGACGGTGTGCCGCCGCCAGCAGCGCGCCTTCGAACGCGCTGTCGCCCGAGCCGAGCACCACCAGCCGACCACCATGGGCGACGAGATGCTCGATCGAATCGACGATCAGATCGATCCCTTTCTGCCAGGTCAGCCGGCTGATGATCGCGAAGATCGGCCCCTTGCCGCGCCTGAGCGCGAAGCGTTTCTCGATCGCGCGGCGATTGGCCGCGCGAGGAGCGAGCGTTCGTATCGAATAATGGGCGGCGAGATGCGGATCGGTGGCGGGATCCCATTCCACCGTGTCGATGCCGTTGACGATGCCCTGTACCGCGTCGCCCCGTCCGCGCAACAACCCGTCGAGGCCCATGCCGAATGCGGGAGTGCGGATCTCGTCAGCATAGGTGGGGCTGACCGTGGTGATCGCATCGGCATATTGCAGCCCGGCCTTAAGAAAGCCGATGCCGCCATAATATTCGACCCCGTCGACCGAGAAGGCCGAGGCGGGCAGCCCCAGATCGGGGAAGATGCGCGCGTCGAAGCGTCCCTGGAAGGCGAGGTTGTGAACGGTGAGCACCACTGGCGTCGTCGGGGCGCGGCCGTGGCGGACATAGGGCGCCGTCATGGCCCCCTGCCAGTCATGCGCGTGGACCAGATCGGCCTGCCAGCCCTTGACCGCACCGGCGGCAACGTCCGCGGCGACTGCCGAGAGTGCGGCGAAGCGCCGCCAATTGTCGGTCCAGTCATGGCCGGTCAGGTCGGAATATGGCCCCCCGTCGCGGCTCCCGAACAGGCTGGGCGAATCGAGCAGAAGCAGATCGAGCTCGTTGACCTTGGCCGCCAGGAGCCTGGCCGGGCCGCCGAACAGCGCCTTGTAACTGAGCACCGCTTTGGCCTTGGGCACGGCTCTCAGGACCTGGGGATAAGCGGGCAGGAGCGAGCGGACCGCGATACCGTGTTGGGCGAGCGCGATCGGCAACGCGCCCGCGACATCGGCAAGGCCGCCGGTCTTGATCAGGGGATAAAGCTCGGACGTGACCGAGAGAAGGCGAAGCGGCATCGCTGCTCTATGCCACCAATCGATCGATCATGTCCTGCGTGATCAGACACACCCCTTTTTCAGTGCGGCGGAAGCGCCGCGCATCGGCGACAGGATCTTCGCCGACGATCAGCCCCTTGGGGATCCGCACGCCCTGATCGAGCACCACCTTATGGAGCCGCGCCTCGCGGCCGATCTGACAACCGGGCATGATCACGGCCTCGGTGATCGACGAGAAGCTGTTCACCCGCACTTCCGAAAAGAGCAGGCTGCGGTGGAGTGATGCGCCCGAGACGATGCATCCGCCCGCGATCAGCGAGGACGTGGCGGCGCCGCGCCGGCCTTCCTCATTGTGGACGAACTTGGCCGGGGGCATCACCTCCGCATAGCTCCAGATCGGCCAGTCGCGCTCATAGATATCGAGCTTTGGGGTGACGTCGGTCAGGTCGATACTGGCCTCCCAATAGGCGTCGATCGTGCCGACGTCGCGCCAATAGGCCTCCGGTTCGCTGTGGGCGCGGATGCAGCTTTGCGAGAAGAGGTGGGCGACAGCCTTGCCGTGCTCGACGACATAGGGAATCAGATCCTTGCCGAAGTCATGGCTCGATGCCGGATCGGCGGCATCGCGGCGCAGCAGGTCCGCGAGGAATTTCGTGTTGAAGACGTAGATGCCCATCGAAGCGAGGGCGATGCCCGGCTTGCCGGGCACCGCCGGCGGATCGAGTGGTTTCTCGACGAATTTCTTGATGTTCGCCTTGGCGTCGATGTGCATCACGCCGAAGCCGGTCGCTT
The DNA here is from genome assembly GCA_946482655.1 of uncultured Sphingomonas sp. The sequence goes on from CAMLSA010000032.1 coordinate 17,205, forward strand.
CCATCCGTGGTACTTCGAGGCAGCCGACGGTGACATCCGCGCTTGCCTCGACATGCTGGCGGAGCATCAGCTCATAATCCATCTTGTAGACATGATCGCCCGCCAGGACGACCATATATTTGGGATCATAGGATTCGATGATATCCAGATTCTGGAAAACCGCATCGGCGGTCCCCTCATACCACTGGGTTTCCGAAACGCGCTGGCTGGCGGGCAAGATGTCGAAGCTCTCGTTGCGTTCCGGACGCAGGAAATTCCAGCCGCGCTGGAGATGCCGAATCAGCGAATGCGCCTTGTACTGCGTAGCGACGCCCATGCGGCGAATGCCCGAATTGAGCGCGTTTGACAGCGCGAAATCGATGATGCGCGCCTTGCCGCCGAAATAGACCGCCGGTTTGGCGCGGCGGTCGGTCAGCTCGTAGAGGCGGCTGCCGCGGCCGCCGGCAAGCACATAGGCCATGGAGTCGCGGGCCAGAGGTTGCGTGCGTCGATCCCCTGCCGCCATCACCTCGCCTCGAGCATCAGGGTGGACAGGGGCGGCAACGTGATAGTGGCATAACCATCCGCATCTGCGGTGATAATCCCGTCATTGCCGAGATTGCCGCCGCCATAGATGGCCGCGTCGCTGTTGATGATCTCGCGCCACGTCCCGCCGCGCGAGAGGCGCAGGCCATAGCCGTGGCGGGGGATCGGCATCATGTTCGAGATGATGGCGATCGGTGGCTCTGCGGGCGCGTGGCGTTCCCAGGCGAATACCGAATTCTCGGCGTCGTCGACCACGACCCAGCGGAAGCCCTCCGCTTCGCAGTCGCGCGCGTGGAGGGCCGGGCGAGCCCGGTAGACGCGATTGAGATCCTTGACCAAGCGTCGAACCCCCTCGTGCGCGGGCGCATCGAGCAGGTGCCAGTCGAGCGCCCCATCTTCGCTCCATTCGGCACGCTGCGCGAATTCCTGGCCCATGAACAGCAGCTTCTTTCCCGGATAACCCCACATCAACGCATAATAGGCCCGCAGGTTCGCGAACTTCTGCCAGTCGTCGCCGGCCATCTTGTTCAGCAATGAGCCCTTGCCATGCACGACTTCGTCATGACTGAGCGGCAGAACGTAATTCTCGCCGAACGCGTAGAGCAAGCCGAAGGTGATGTCGTCGTGATGGTGGCGGCGGTGGATTGGCTCGCGCGCCATGTAGCGCAGCGTGTCGTGCATGAAGCCCATATTCCATTTGAAGCCGAAACCGAGGCCACCTTCATGGACGGGATGCGAGACCTTGGGCCAGCTCGTCGACTCCTCGGCGATCGTCATCACGCCCGGATGCTGCCCGTACAATTCCTTGTTCATCCGCTGGAGAAACTCGACTGCTTCGAGATTTTCCCGCCCGCCCTGGACGTTGGGCAGCCATTCGCCCTCCTTACGCGAATAATCGAGGTAGAGCATCGATGCGACGGCATCGACCCTGAGCCCGTCGAGATGATATTTTTCGGCCCAGAACAAGGCGTTGTTCACTAGAAACGCCATCACTTCCCGGCGCCCGAAATTATAGATCGCCGTGTTCCAGTCGGGGTGGAACCCCTTGCGAGGGTCCGCATGTTCGTAAAGCGCGGTGCCGTCGAAGAGGGCGAGGCCGTGCTCGTCGGTCGGGAAGTGCGCTGGCACCCAGTCGAGGATCACGCCGATCCCAGCCTTGTGGGCACCTTCGACGAAGCGGGCGAAGGCCTCCGGCCGGCCGAAGCGCGCGGTAGGGGCGTAAAGGCCGGTCGTCTGATAGCCCCAACTGGGATCATAGGGGAATTCGGTGACGGGGAGGAATTCGATATGGGTGAACCCCATCTCGACCGCATAGGGAATCAGCTGGTCGGCCATCGTGTCCCAGTCCAGGAAATTGCCGCTGTCGTCGCGCTGCCATGAGCCGGCATGGACCTCATAGATCGAGATCGGCTGCCGGCGGATATCGGCCCCGGCCCAAAAGTCACGGTGCTCTTGGTCGTGCCACTCGTGAGCCAGCGGCGCCGTCGTGATCGAGGCGGTCGCGGGACGCAGCTCGGAACGGAAGGCGAAAGGGTCTGCCTTGAGCGGGAGCAGCTTGCCATGTGCGCCGACGATCTCGAATTTGTAGGGCTCGTCCTCGCCGAGATCGGGCACGAATATCTCCCAAATACCCGAGTCGCGCCGCAGCCGCATGCTGTGGCGCCGGCCGTCCCAATGGTTGAACAGCCCCACCACCGAGACCCGCCGCGCATTGGGCGCCCACACCGCGAAATGGATACCATCGGCACCCTGATGGTGGATCTTGTGCGCGCCCATTTTGTCGAACAGGCGCAGATGCGACCCTTCGCCGATGAAATAATCGTCCATCGGTCCGAGCACCGGACCGAAGCTGTAGGGATCGCCGACGATCCAGGTTCCTCCGGAGTTGGACGCACGATAGCGTAGCGGCTGCGGCTTGCGGATCGAAAGCTTGCCCTCGAACAGCCCGGCCTTGTCGATCGTCGTCAGGCGGGCTGCGGTTTTGCCGGCGAGGGTCAGCGCCTCGACCATGTCGGCACCGGGCAGGAAGGCACGGGCGAGAAAGCCGTTTTCGACAGGATGCACGCCGAGGACCGCGAAGGGATCGCCATGCTTGCCGCGGACGATCGCGGCGATATCGGCTGTGCTGAGTTCGGTCACGACGGCGATGCTACGCTATCCTGACCCGTTCGTCCCCGGCGAAGTCCGGCAAAGAGGATCATCTTGGCATCACCTGGGACAAGATGTGGAAAAACCCTGGATAAGATCAGAGAACACCCCATATTTCAGAGGCATATTGCCGGATAGTGCGATCGGATGAGAACCATCCCATCCCCGCCACGTTGCGGATCGCCATGGCATTCCAGTCCTTCTTCCGCCCCCATAGCTGATCGATGCCGCGCTGGGTGGCCGCGTAGCTGTCGAAATCGGCGGCGACCATGAACCAGTCATGGTCGTACAAGCCGGCGATAAGCGCCTTGTAGCGATCACGATCGTCGGGCGAGAAGACGCCGCCCGAGATTGCCTGCAGCGCCTGGCTCAGTTCGCGAGAATGTTCGATGATGGAGCGCGGGTCGTGGCCCTGCGCGCGTGCCTCGCCCACCTCGGCGGCGGTCAGGCCGAAGATCATGATGTTCTCGGCACCCATATGGTCGCGCATTTCGACATTGGCGCCGTCGAGCGTGCCGATGGTAAGCGCGCCGTTGAGCGCGAACTTCATATTGCCGGTGCCCGATGCCTCCATGCCCGCGGTGGAGATCTGCTCGGACAGGTCGGCGGCCGGCATCATGATCTCGGCCAGCGAGACATTGTAGTTGGGCACGAAGGCGACCTTGAGCAGACCCTGGACCGCCGGATCATGGTTGATCACCCTGGCCACGTCGTTGGCCAGTTTGATGATCAGCTTGGCATTGTGGTAGCTCGGCGCGGCCTTGCCGCCGAACAGCTTGACCCGCGGCACCCAGTCCCGCTCGGGATGCGAGCGGATCTGGTCGTAGAGCGCGACCGCCTCGACGATGTTGAGCAATTGCCGTTTATATTCATGGATGCGCTTGATCTGCGTATCGAACAACGCGGTCGGATCGATCCTGAGGCCCATCCGCTCGCGAAGCAGGTTGGAGAGCACCGCCTTCTTGGCAAGCTTCACGGCCGCGAATTTTTCCTGGAAGGCGGCATCGCCGGCGACCTTTTCGAGACCGCGGAGCTGCTCGGTGTCGTCGAGGAAGCCGTCGCCGATCGCCTCGCGGATCAGCGAGGTCAGCTCCGGATTGCACTGCATCAGCCAGCGGCGCGGTGTGATGCCGTTGGTCTTGTTGTTGATCCGGTCCGGATAGAGCCGGTGGAAATCAGCGAACACCGTTTCTTTCATCAGCTCGGTATGGAGCGCCGACACGCCGTTGACGCTATGCGATCCCGCGAAGGCGAGATTGCCCATGCGGACGCGGCGGTCGCCATGTTCGTCGATCAGCGAGATCGCGCTGATGCCGGCGTCGTCGAACCGGTGCTGCTTACGCGCCTCGATCAGCAGCCTGGCGTTGATCGCATAGACGAGTTGCATGTGGCGCGGCAGCAACTGCTCGAACAGCGGCACCGGCCAGCTCTCAAGCGCTTCGGGCAGCAGCGTATGATTGGTATAGCCGAAGGTCCGGCGGGTGATATCCCAGGCTTCGTTGAAGTCGAGATTGTGGAGATCGATCAGAATCCGCATCAGCTCGGCGACCGAGACCGCCGGATGGGTATCGTTGAGCTGGATTGCCGCCTTGTCGGGCAGGCTGCGGACGTCACCGAAATATTGGATGTGACGGCGGACGATGTCCTGGAGCGAAGCCGAAGAGAAGAAATATTCCTGGCGCAGGCGCAGTTCCTGGCCGGCCTGGTGCGAATCGGCGGGGTAGAGGACCCGGGTCAGCGCCTCGGCCTTGTTGCTTTCCCTGAGTGCGCCGATGTGATCGCCGGCATTGAAGGCGTCGAGCAGGATCGGATCGATCGGCTGCGCCGTCCAAAGCCGCAATGTGTTGACCCGGGCACCTCGCCATCCGACCACCGGCGTGTCGTAAGCGGTGGCGATGATGCGGTCGTGCGGCTTCCATAGGCGGGCATGATCGCCGCTGCCGTCGGCGGCCGCCAGATCGACCACGCCGCCGAAGCCGATTTCGTAGCTCGCCTCGCGCCGCTCGAACTCCCAGTGATTGCCATGGGCGAGCCAGGTCTCGGGCAGCTCGACCTGCCAGCCGTCCGAAATTTCCTGGCGGAACATGCCGTTCACATAGCGGATGCCATAGCCGTAGGCGGGGATGTCGACCGAGGCCATCGACTCCATGAAGCAGGCGGCGAGGCGGCCAAGACCACCGTTACCGAGCGCTGCGTCGGGCTCGAGCTCGCGAATCAGGTCGATGTCGACCCCCAATGAGGCGAGCGCCTCGCGCATCTCGTCCATCAGGCCGAGGTTCGAGACCGCATCGCGCATCAGCCGGCCGATCAGGAATTCGAGACTGAGATAATAGACGCGCTTGTCGCCGTTCTTGTACGTCTCCTCGGTGCTCGCGATCCAGCGGTCGATCACGCGGTCGCGAATGACCATGGTGGTCGCGGCGAGCCAGTCATGGCTCTTGGCGGCGGCCGCATTCTTGCCGATCCGATAGGTCAGCCGCTCGACGATTTCCTCGGCCAGGGTGGTGGGGTCCGATGTTCGGCGCGCCGGCGTGGGGAGGGCTGCGCTGTTGCTGTTGCGATTCATGGCGATTCCCCGGGGACCTGGCGAAAAGCCGAGTGTATCGAAGGCTGTGGGTGGCGCAACAGCGATGTTGCAGTGCGGCAGAACAGCTCTTGGGCTCCTGGGGCGGACTGGGCAGATTGCCGACATGAATCTATGTGAGGGAATGGCGAGGAGAAGCCGAGACTGAAGAAGGTTTTGGGTACGTGAACAACATCAGATCGGCGGCCCGCCCCGATGAGGCGTTGGTTTTCCGGGCGGGCTTCGGAGCGATAATCACGGCGCGATGCGCCACCAATCGCGCGACGGGCCGCCTTTCGTGACGACCCGGCAGGATGCCGTCATCATCGGCGGCGGCCATAACGGGTTGGTCTGCGCCTTCTATCTGGCGAAGAGGGGCCTCAAGGTGCGCATGATCGAGCGTCGCGGGCTGGTCGGCGGCGCGGCCGTCACCGAGGAGTTCCATCCCGGCTTCCGCAATTCGGTCGCGAGCTACACGGTCAGCCTGCTCCAGCCGCGCGTGATCCGCGACATGCGGTTGCATGAGCGTGGCTTGCGCATCGTCGAACGGCCGATTTCGAATTTCCTGCCGCTCGAGGATGGCGGCTACCTCAAGCTCGGCGGCGGTCTGGAACGGACCCAGCGTGAGTTCCGCCGCTTCTCGGCCGCCGATGCCGAGGCGCTGCCGGCCTATTATGACGCGCTCGAGCAGGTGGCGGACGTGCTGCGCGACCTTGCTCTCAAGATCCCGCCAAATGCCGGCGGCGGTTTCCTGGAGCTGCTCAAGGCGGCCTCGCAGGGGCGCAAAATCGCCACAGCGGGGCTTTTGGCGCAACGCGACATGCTGGACCTGTTCGTCAAGAGCGCGCGAACCTTCCTCGATGGCTGGTTCGAAAGCAGTGCGGTCAAGGCCGCGTTCGGTTTCGACGCGGTGGTCGGCAATTATGCGAGCCCCGACACGCCGGGCTCGGCCTATGTGCTGCTTCATCATGTGTTCGGCGAGGTTAACGGCGTCAAGGGTGTCTGGGGCCACGCGATCGGTGGGATGGGTGCGATCACCCAGGCGATGAGGGCGGCCTGCGAACAATATGGTGTCGTGGTGGAAACCGATACGGCGGTCGAACGGGTGCTGGTCGACGGCGGCCGGGCCGTCGGCGTGCGGACTGCGGCGGGCGCCGAGCATATGGCACCGGTCATCGCCTCCAACGTCGGGCCGGGGTTGCTCTATCGCAAGCTGATCGCCCCGGCCGATCTCGACGCCGATTTCCGTCGCCGAATGAAGGGATTTCGCGCGGGATCGGGCACGTTCCGGATGAATGTGGCGCTGTCTGAACTGCCCGATTTCTCGGCGCTGCCGGGGGAAGGCGAGCATCACCGCAGCGGCATCATCATCGCGCCGACGCTCGATTATATGGACCGCGCCTTCAGCGACGCGCGAGCGTTCGGATGGTCGAGGAAGCCAATCGTGGAGATGCTGATCCCATCGACGGTCGACGGCAGCCTTGCCCCGGCGGGCCAGCATGTCGCGAGCCTGTTCTGCCAGCAATTCGCGCCCGAATTGCCTGACGGACGCAGCTGGGATGAGGAACGCGAGGCGGCGGCGGACCAGATCGTCGCGACCGTCGAGGCGCATGCGCCGGGCTTCGCGAGATCGGTGGTCGGCCGGCAGATAATGTCGCCGCTCGATCTCGAGCGGACCTTCGGGTTGGTCGGCGGCGACATCATGCACGGGCATATGGCGCTCGATCAGCTCTGGGGTGCACGGCCGATCCTGGGGCATGGCGACTATCGTGGGCCGATCAAGGGGCTTTACATGTGCGGGGCGGGAAGCCATCCGGGCGGCGGTGTGACCGGGGCACCGGGGCATAATGCGGCGAAGGTGATATTGGCCGATCGCGGGTTGGGGCGGTTCTTCCGCTGATCCGTCGTCCCGGCGGTAGCCGGAACCCCGATCTTCTCGCGACCTGCGCCATCGGCTTTTTCTACGGCCTGCTAGAGATATCCCGCGCCGCGCAGGCTAAGGCATCCGCTTCGACCGATAATGATATGATCGTGGAGCTGGATATCGAACAGGCGCGCCGCATCGGCGACGGCGCGGGTGGCGTGAAGATCGCTCCGGCTCGGCGCTGGATCACCTGACGGATGATTATGCGCGATGATCAGTCCGGTCGCGCCGAGTTCGATGGCCCGGCGCACGATCTCGCGGGGATGAATATCGGCCTTGGAGACGCTTCCCCGCGCGGCAATCTCTTGTACCAGAATCCGGTTCTTCGCATCGAGATAGAGCATGCGGACCTGCTCGGCGGGTTCATGCGCGAGGACGACGAACAGATAATCGAGCGCCGCCTGATTGTCGGGCAGGGCGGGCCCTTCCAGCATCTCCTCCTGCAGCAACGCGCCTATCAGAGGCCGGACGGCGGCTAGCAAGTCGACGAGATCGGGGTCATCGGAAATATGCGTCGCCAGTGCGGCGCGGCTGGCTCGAAGCAGGGTCGGCAGCGAGCCAAAATGATCGAGCAATCCGACGGCCATCCCAGCGGCGTGCCGGCCGTAGAGGGGAGCGATCAGCGCGGCGAGGCAATGCTCGCTCTCGGCTGAGCGCAGCCCCGGCGAGCCGCCGGTGCCGGAACGGGGAACATCGGCCGACTTCACGGGGCGATTGCATTCCCTGACATGGAGGGGATGGCCGTCCGCATCCATGGGGCGCGACGGGCCGGCGGGCCGCCGGCCTTGAGGGCGGCCCATGGCCGCCAACATTTTCGCGAAGAGAGGCCACCGCAGAAGATCACCCATCCCAGGCGGCCCGAATTCGACATTGCATGGTCGCGCCGAGGAGAAACTGGCGGGAGATCGTTCCTCCACCGGGACGGGACGCCCATGCCCAGCCCTGCCCGGCCATGCTCATTTCCCCAAAATCCCGCACCCTGCCATTCCCCGACCCCAGGGTCGCAGCACTGTGCGAATCGCCTATAATTGCTAGGTCCGGCGATTGGGCCCCCAATTTCCGGACGCGTGCCTGGTCCTGAGCGGGGACCGGCGCGGCGGCACCGACATACCAGCGCCCGACTATCTTTTCAGAAGCTCCATGGTCAGCATCGATATCGCGGTGAGACCGGACAGCAATATGCCGGTCGCGAGCGCCAGCCCGATGATCAGACCGACCATCCATCCCGCGCGCTGCAGGATGGACAGATCGTTTTCGGGCCGGGAGGAGGTGGGAAATGGCAGCGGGAAGCGGCGATCGTCCTTCGTGCGCACGTTGACGACCGGCGTGTCGCCGGGGAGGGGCCTGGCCCGTTCGGTCATGCCCTCACCGTCCGCGGAATCCAGCATTCTCGCTGCCTCGATGCGGCTGCTGACGCCCAATATGCGCATCGCCTCCTTGATCCGCTTGTCGACCGTATGCGCGGATATGCCGAATTGCTGAGCGATTTCCTTCGACGTCTGATGCGCGAGGACAAGGCGCAGATAGGCGCGTTGAGCATCGGTAAGCTTGGCGATTGGGTCGGCGCTCATGGATTCGAACATCTAGCGGCTGCCCGCCGGACAAACCATGCCCTGCGCTACGCGCCGGCTGGAAACATGATCAGGCCGCCGCGCGATCGCGCTCCTTCATCTCCTGATTGAGCATTTCCGCGAGCAGGAACGCCAGTTCGATGCTCTGGCCGGCGTTGAGGCGCGGGTCGCAATGGGTGTGGTAGCGATCGGCGAGATTCTCGTCGGTCACCGCCATCGCTCCGCCGGTGCACTCGGTGACGTTCTGGCCCGTCATCTCGGCGTGGATGCCGCCGCCATGAGTGCCCTCGGCGCGATGCACCGCGAAGAAGCCGCGAACCTCGGCCAGGATCCGGTCGAACGGCCGGGTCTTGTAGCCGTTGGGCGCCTTGACGACGTTGCCGTGCATCGGATCGCACGACCAGACCACTTGGCGGCCCTCGCGCTTGACGGCGCGGACGAGCGCGGGGAGATGCTTCTCGATCTTGTCATGACCATAGCGCGTGATCAGCGTGATCCGCCCCGGCTCGCGCGCCGGATCGAGCGTGTCGAGCAGGCGCAGCAGCATGTCCGGCTCGAGGCTCGGGCCGCATTTGAGGCCGATAGGATTGATCACGCCGCGCAGGAACTCGACATGCGCCGAGCCTTCGAAACGGGTGCGGTCGCCGATCCACAGAAAATGCGCCGAAGCATCGACATATTCGCCGGCGTGGAGGCTGTCCTCGCGGGTCAGCGCCTGCTCATAAGGCAGCAGCAGCGCCTCATGGCTGGTGTAGAATTGGGTGCCCTTGAGCTGCGGCACCGTCTCGGGATTGATCCCGCAGGCGGCCATGAAATCGAGCGCATCGCCGATCCGGCTCGCGACCTCGCCATATTGCGCGGCCCAGGGACTGCGACCCATGAAATCGAGCGTCCAGGCATGAACCTGATGGAGATTGGCATAGCCGCCCTGCGAGAAGGCCCGCAGCAGGTTGAGCGTCGCCGCCGATTGGCTGTAAGCCTTGATCATCCGCTGCGGGTCGGGCGCGCGGCCCACCGGATGGAAGGCGATATCGTTGATGATATCGCCGCGATAGCTGGGCAGCGATACGTCGCCCTGCTCCTCGGTGGGGGCCGAGCGGGGTTTGGCGAACTGGCCCGCCATGCGGCCGACCTTCACGATCGGCAGCTTGGACGCATAGGTCAGCACCACTGCCATCTGCAGGATGACGCGGAAGGTGTCGCGGATATTGTTCGGATGGAACTCGGCGAAGCTCTCGGCGCAGTCGCCGCCCTGGAGCAGGAAAGCCTTGCCAGCCGCTACCTGCGCCAGCGACGCGGTCAGCTCGCGCGCCTCGCCCGCAAAGACGAGCGGCGGATAGCTCGACAATTCCTTCTCGGCCGCGGCCAATGCCGCCGCGTCCGGATAATCCGGCATCTGCACAGCTTTGTGTTGGCGCCAGCTTTGGGGCGTCCAGTTCGTCGCCATTTCCAGTCCCACTTCCTTTCGGGCGCTCCCCATGCGCGCGAGGGCTTCGAAAGGCAAGGGCAGGGTGGCTTTCGATGCGGCAAGATGCGGTTTGCCGGTTGCCCCGTCATCATCGCGGAGGCCCGACGCGGCTATCTGATCTTCCACCCCGTATAGAGATTGGCGAACAGGCCGAGCAGGACCACGCTGGCGATGCACAGCGCCATATAGGCGGGATGGGTCGGCAGATATTCGACCCAGATGAAGCCCGCGGCATAGCTGAGCGCGACGCAGACCACGAAGCTCTGCAGCGCGATCGAGCCGATCACCGCGCATTGTCGCATCGGCCAGAGCCGCTGGAGCTGCGGCCACATCCACAAGAGGCTCATGAACAGCCAGCAGACCGACAGCGCATGCGCCACCCGCATCGGGCCGATCCGGATCTTGCTCTGATATTCGACATGGAAGGCGAACCAGCCCTGGGCGAGGAACAATATGGTCAGCCCCGCGAAGATCAGCACCGGCGGCACCAGCCAATGCCAGTTCCCTTCGGCGCGCCGTTCCATCCGGGCGAGCAGCCGGTAGCGGCCAGCCGCCATCGCGCCGAAGAAGACCAGCTGCCACGACGCTGGATTGAAATTCCAGCGCCAGTCGCCGACGGGTGAGCCGCCGATCACATTGAACCAGGCATTCTCGTGCGCGAACCAGTAGAGCCCGATCGAAGCAGCCAGGGCGAGAAGAGGCTGGAAGCGGAGCAGCAGCGCGAAGAGCGGCGCGGCGGCGAGCAGCGCCATATAGGTGACGAGGATCTCGAGGCAGTAGGGCTGTATGTAGAGGATCAGGAAATCGACGAGCGAGGCGGGGCCATGCTGGATGAACCAGCTGTAGAAGCTCAGCCGAGCGAGATCGCCTGACAACAGGCAGAGCGGCAGCAGCGCCAGGAACAGCACCAGGTTATAGATGTAGAGCTTCCCCGCGCGCGGCCAGACCTTGCCGGCAAACCGGCGAATCGATGAATCCTTGTCGGCGCGAAAATAGATCGCGCCGACCAGATATCCGGAGAGCAGGAAGAAGATCTCGGCCGCGCTCGAAAAGCCCCATAGGGTCAGCGTCGGAAACTGAATGCCCACCATGTGCATCCGGTCGGTGAAACCGGTTATGTGGTTGATCGTTATGGTAATCAGCGCAAGACCGCGCAAGATGTCGATGCTGGCGTCGCGCTGGCTGGGGCGCGGCGCATCGGTATTGCTGGAATCGGTCGACGTCACGGCGCGCCCTTACCGCAGATGCGAAAAAATACAAACGCGGCGTCGATATCCTCACCGTTCATTGATCCTGAAGAATACGGGGCCCATATACGAGTCGAACGATGCGCCCCTCGAGGCGCTCCGACGGAGATTTCATGACTGAAAACCTGCCCGTATTGCCGCTGCGCGATATCGTCGTGTTCCCGCACATGATCGTGCCGCTGTTCGTCGGCCGTGAGAAATCGGTGGCCGCGCTCGAAAGCGCGATGGCCGCGGACAAGTCGATCTTCCTCGTCGCTCAGCTCGATCCTGCCGAGGATGATCCTGATCGTGACGCGCTCTACGATCTCGGCGTGGTAGCGACCGTGCTTCAGCTGCTCAAGCTGCCCGACGGCACGGTTCGCGTGCTGGTCGAGGGCAAGCAGCGCGCCCGGCTCGATGATCTGCGCGGCGACGAGGCACATCTGACCGCCACCGTCGCGCTGATCGAGGACATCGAGGCGCAGGGCGCGGAAGTCGCCGCCCTGATGCGGTCCGTGATCGACCAGTTCGAGAATTATGCACGCCTCAACAAGAAGCTGCCGGCCGAAACCTCGGTCCAGCTCGGCCAGATCGAGGAGGCTTCGAAGCTCGCCGACGCGGTGGCGGCCAATATCTCGATCAAGGTCGCCGACAAACAGGCGCTGCTCGTCGAGCTCGATCCGGCCAAGCGGCTCGAAATGGCGTTCGCGCTGATGGAAGGCGAGCTGGGCGTGCTCCAGGTCGAGAAGAAGATCCGCAGCCGCGTCAAGCGGCAGATGGAGAAGACCCAGCGCGAATATTATCTCAATGAGCAGCTCAAGGCGATCCAGCGCGAGCTGGGCAATGGCGAGGGCGAGGAAGGCGGCGACGAGCTCGCCGAACTGGCCGCCAAGATCGCCAAGCTCAAGCTCTCCAAGGAAGCACGCGGCAAGGCCAATGCCGAGCTGAAGAAGCTCCGGACCATGGCGCCGATGTCGGCCGAAGCGACGGTGGTGCGCAACTATCTCGATGTCCTGCTCGGTCTGCCCTGGGGAAAGAAGTCCAAGCTGAAGAAGGATATCGCGGCGGCGCAGGCGGTGCTGGACGCCGATCACCATGGCCTCGAGAAGGTCAAGGACCGGATCGTCGAATATCTCGCCGTTCAGGCGCGCACCAACAAGCTGAAGGGGCCGATCCTGTGCCTCGTCGGCCCTCCGGGCGTCGGCAAGA